>CAZCEF010000032.1:0-10552 GCA_964497695.1 uncultured Dehalococcoidaceae bacterium
GGTCGCTCAATGGCACGAGAAACATCTCCCCACCCCGAGCACCCGGAAAGAATGCCGGCGCCATACATGATGACACTCAGTTCATCGGCGAATTTGGGAGTGAGCGGTATCCATTTGCAGGGGTATTCACCAGACCTTCCTGAAGAGTGAACCCAGGAAGCCGGTTTAACCGGCAGCGCGTTTTCACGCTTTTCGGCAAGCTCGGGAATGTAATCAGCGTAAGTGGTCAGCGGTACCTTCTGACGGAAATCGTCAATTGTTGTCGGGTTGACACCATTCAGAATCTTCTTGCCCAGTTCAGAATGTCTCAGCAACTCCAGTTGTTCCAGCAAGAGCCGCTCCTGGATAGCCATGAACTGCTCTCTGGAGAGGCTGAGGAAGCCACAACACATCTGCCAGAGTTCTTCACCTCTACCCTGACGAAGTAAATCAACCGCACGAGGCATGTATCACTCCCAAGCTCACCTTGACATAATGACTATGGCACGTATCAGTTAGCTTGGGAAGTGATTATCTTCTAGAAGATAGTTCTATTCATCAAGGCGTAATTTGAGGGGGTTTGTGAGGAGGGTGTGGGGAATTAGAATTTTTTGGCTTTGCTGGAACCACCGAGCGCCTGTAGCTTCTGGGAGAGTTCATCAAAGGTCTTGTCCTGGGGAGGCTTACCCAGCTCCAGACCGTAGCTGAGGAAAAACTCAAGGAAATTACGTAGCAGTTCCTTCATTCCGGCGGTGAACTGAGTAAATTCCTCCTTGGTGACAAAGTTTTGGCTTTTAACTTCTTCCTTAAACTGACTGTCAATAAGAAAGTTAATAAATTCAGAATAGCTCATGTCCCCATGATTTTCCTCTATCTTCCTCGCCACCTCAGCATCAATTATTAACATTCTTTTTTCAGTCACGCTACTCTCCTTCTTCGTAGACATTAAAAAAGAAACCTGAGGACACTTAGCCCTCAGGTTGTTACAACAACCTCACCGCCTAAGCTAAAGGTGGTGATAGTGATCATCATCCAGTCCCAGCATCTCCTTGAGGGTACTTATTAACTGAAGTAATCTCAGCCCATTTTCGGTAACCTGATAAGTCACGCAGGGGTTGCCCATCTTAATCTTATCAATAAAGCCCTGCGCCAGCAGATAGCCGAGGTACTTCTGAATCTGGCTGTAGCTCATATTGGCGCTGTACATAATCTCGGTCTTGCCGGCACCATTTTCGCCGACCTTGAGCATATCAGCGATTATTTCAATATCAGAACGCCGTCGGCTGACTCTCATTAACAGACTACCCCATTATCCTTTTAGGACTATTGTACTAGGCGAGGGGTACTTTGTCAATAGGTTTTGAGATTATTTTCAGTGCAGCTCTTGACGGCTCGGCAAAAAAAACTCAAAATACACGCAAGTGGAAATAGTTTTTATTATTATCTTTGCCCTGTTTGGGATGGCGATTGGCAGCTTTCTCAACGTTTGTATTGACCGTTTGCCAGTTGGTAAGTCAATACTCAATCCCCCGTCTGAGTGTGAGTCCTGTCACCAGCGTCTCTCAGCAAAGGACTTAATTCCGGTATTCAGCTATCTCTCCTTACGCGGTCGTTGCCGCTACTGTCGGGCGCCAGTTCCCCAGCGACTGCTCTGGGTGGAGCTTGGTAGCGGCTTAGTTTTTGCCTTCACCTACTGGCACTACGGACTGACCTGGGATTTTATTGTCACCGCCTTCTATGGTAGCCTCTTCATTGTGATTTTGGTCATTGACCTGGAACGGGGGCTCATTTTGAACAAAATTGTTTACCCGGCGGCGGTAATTGCGCTGATTATTGACATTTTCTGGGCTAAAGCGGGAATTGTTAACGGCGTCATTGGTGGGGCAATCGGCTTCGCCTTTCTCTTAATTCCGGTCTTGGTCTATCCCGAGGGGATGGGGTGGGGCGATGTCAAAATGGCAGCCCTAATCGGGCTGGTGACCGGTTACCCACTGGTGCTGGTGGCGCTGCTGACCGGTGTGATGATCGGGGGTGTGGTGGCGGGGACTCTACTCCTCTTGAAAATAAAGAAACGGAAAGATGCCATTCCCTTCGGACCCTTTCTCTCGCTGTCAACGATACTCACCCTTTACTGGGGGCAGGATATTCTGGACTGGTATCTCGGGCTGTTCTAGTGTGCCTCCACCTCACTGCAAAGCTGGGCGACCTCATCCCGGTCGTTGCAGAAGGCAAGGAGGTTTTCTGTGCTGATGATTCGTTTGTGATATAGGTCGACTAGCGCCTGGTCCAGCAACTGCATTCCCCCCTGATTGTTCATGCGGATGGTATTGGGGAGCTGGTAAATCTTGCCTTCACGGATAAGGTTTTTCACTGCCGCGTTTGCCAGCATAATTTCTACTGCGGCTACCCTTCCGGTGTTGTACGCTCTGGGGATGAGACACTGACACAGAATCCCCAGAAGCAGTGATGCTAGGCGGCTCTGGGCGAGATAGCGTTCGTGGGGTGGGAAGAGGTCAATGACGCGTTCCACTGCCTGGGAGGCGCTGGGGGCATGACCGGTGGTCAGCACCAGGTGTCCCGTCTCGGCAACGGTCAGCACCGCGGCAGCGGTCTCCAAATCTCTCATTTCGCCGACCAGGATGACATCAGGGTCCTGCCGCAGTATGTGTCTCAGCGCCTCAACAAAAGAGTGGGTATCAACGCCAAGTTCCCGCTGAGTAACGGTGCATTTGTTATTGGTGTACACGTATTCAATGGGGTCTTCAATGGTAACCACCCGGCGGCTCCTGATGCCATTGAGATAATTAATCATGGCGGCGAGGGTAGTGGACTTACCACTTCCAGTGGGACCGCTGACGATTATCAAGCCCCTGGGTCGGAGGACAAGCTCTTTGCACACCTGGGGCAGTTCCAGTTCGTCAATGGTGGGAATAGTCAGCGGCAACAGGCGAATGGAGAGGCAGGTCGTCCCGCGCTGTTTTGAAACGTTACAGCGGATTCGTGCGTAGGGCAGAGAATAGCCGAAGTCCAGCTCCAGGCGGCGCTCAAACTCCTGTTTTTCTCTATCGGTGACTAGCTGACTGAAGCACTCGTCAACTTCCTCGGCGGTAAGGGGTGGTGCATCAGGTAGAGGGTCAAGGGAGCCGTCAATTCGCAATAGTGGCGGCCTGTCAGCCACCAGATGTACGTCTGACGCGCGCTTGGCAATGGCGATATTGAGTAAGGGGAAAATGTCCACTATTTTCACCCTCCCGACTTAAGCGACAGGGTAAAGTCCATCGCGTCCTCAACTTTACTCAGGCTCGTAATTGTAATCTCAGAAAATCGGTTGCTGGCATCCAAACTCTCAAGATAGGATAAAACCTCTTTCTCGCTCAGGGCTCTGCCTTTGATGGTCAGTGTGCCCTTGGACTGACTAATTACGGTGAGGTTGACACCAGCTGGCACTTTCTTCACCGCTGTGTCTAGGTTAACATTTAGGCTGGTCTTCTGGCTTTCAATACTGTCAACGGCGGCAATGAAATTTTTGCCTGAAGTCTCGGCGTTGGCAATCTTTTTCTCCAGCTCAGCGATTTTATTCTTCAGGTCCTGTGCCTGCTGTAGTTTCTGCTGAATGAGTTGTGTGGTGGTGTCCAGTTGCCCGTGAATCTGCGCCACATTTGCCGAGGCATTCTGAATAATCATTACCATGAAGGCGAGCAGACCCACGGCTATTGCCATCGCTGGTGGGGCAATGACTCGGGGCAGGGAAATGGGCTTGGGGCGGTAGGGAATAGGCAGGATGTTCAGATTGGTGACCAGAGGTGCCGGGTGGCTCTCCCAAGCCAACTCTTTAAGCACCAGCCCAATATTGACCATATACCGATTGGGGTCAAGCCCTTTGGGGACCTGTAGCGGCGAGGGCAGAATGAAGACCGGATGACCGAGGTCGTCAGAGAGCGCCTGGCACAGGTCCGGCTCGTCTGCCAGCGCCCCGGAGACAAAAACGGACACACTGGAAAGGAGCGGTTTTTCCGGGTTATTGGAGTCAAAGAACTTGATGGTGCGGACCAGTTCCTCTCTAATCAGGGGCAATTTTTCCTGCCAGACAAGCGATTCTCCCGGCAGGGACACGGTTCGGATGGGCTGGGGTATTCCCTCTGCCATGATAACAATGTCAAATTCCGTGGGCTGGACATCAACGATAATGGCGGTCTTATCCCTGACCACCCGGGCGAGGAGGAGGGGCTTCATATCCATCAGCTGTGTTTTCAGCCCGGCTTGATGGAGCATTTTGAACAGGGCATCCGCCGATTTAGTCGGGATAGCGACGAGAAAAACCTGAGTTTTGCCTTCTGGGGAGGAAATGGGCTCCCAGGAAAGGTAAAGCTGTTCCAGCGGCACGGGCAGCAGTCTCTTTGCCTCCCGCCGTACTGCCTCGTCCAGCATGTCTCTGGGCAACTGGGGGAGGATGATGGGGCGGGAGAGACAGTGCAGTCCGCTTATCCCCACCACCACCTTATTGTCCTTCACTTTCTGGGCTTTCAAAATCTGCATAATCTTGGTGGCGACCTCTGCCTCACGGAGGATAACAGCGTTCTTCACCAAGCCGGGTTGCAGTGGCACGTCTACCCACTTCTTGATTTTTCTGCCGCTCGTTACCAGCAGCCTGATGCTCGTGTCCTCTATGTAGAGAGTAACTATCTTCTTTGCCATGCCTAACCCTCTTGGTAAGTATAGATGGATAGCTGAATATTGACCGTCGGCTTGTCTCCGGTGGTAGGGTCAGGGATGGATATTTCCACTGACTTTACCACGCCGGTCGTGAGTTCATCATTCAATTGGCTCACAAACCTGACCAGCGCCGGGACATCACCTTTAGCCTTGGCAGTCAGCGCCAGTGCCGAGCATTTGACTCCTTCCAGGTTGACGCTGGTCATTCCTGGCGAGTTGACCTCAGTAACCTCTACCCCATAGGTTCCGGCAAGCTTAAATAGAGTGTTGCCAATTTCAATGCTGTCAATCGGCTGGGAGAGGAGTTTGCGGTCGGTTTCCGATTGGGAGAGTGTCTGGCTCAACTGTTTTTCAAGGTCAGTCTTTTTCTGAGTCAACTGGTCAATCTGAAACCCGTTCAGTTTCACCTGGGCTGTAACCAGTTCCTGGTTCAGTTGTCGTTGCTGGACGACTTGCTTGGAACGGACAGCGCCCAAGCCAACCAGCGCAATAATAAAAATGCCGATAAGGAGAAATAGCCAGCTGGTCTTACTTAGTCTCAATTTCTACTCCTTAGTAATTTACTGTCTGCCAGGAAATGATGTAGATATCTTCGGAATTAATTAACGCATCAGCGACAATTCTGGCTGTCGTCTTGCCATCTTCAACGCGTCGGGCGATAGCCGTAATTCGGTTCAAATCCCCGCTAATCTCGCCCACCACCCAAATATCCATGCGGTTGACAACCACCCAGGTATAATTTCCTTCCAGCTCCCCGGTGCCGATGATATAGAAGGTTTGGGTGGCTACCGGGTTATGCTGCGAAACGCTGGGCATTGGCGTGCCAAAGTCCCAGTTGATCATCTCCGCGCCCATTGAGTCTATAACAATTTCAGGTTCGTCTTCGGACAGATTGCTGGCAAAGCCAGCCGCTGAGCCTTTGTCATAACTATAGTTCGGCGGTAACTTGGCGCCAATTGCTTCCATATGTATCACCGGCTCTCCTTGGTTAGGCAGCCACGTGACTGTGATGGTGTATTTATATTTGTCAACCTCTTCATCCCAGACTATCTGCCCGGCGATATCAAGATAATCCTCATAGTGCACACCGGGCTCAACTAACTCCCCGAAGTAGAGAACGTAATACCCTTTGGTTTCGGTTTCAATAGTTACGGTCATCTCGTTCAAGTTATCCGTCAATTGTGCCGGTGGCGGGATAACTCTTTGCAGACTCCAGAGTGCATTTTCAATACCAGCATCAGCGGCATAAGTCCCCTTCATTCCTTGTGCCAGACTCCGGCTGCCATTCAGGCTGCTGGTAGAGTAATTAAGGCTGGGCACAATAGTCAATGTACCGATTGCCAGCAGGGCTAAAACCAGCGGCAGAGTCTGCCCCTTTTCACTTTTCCACTGCTTCAAGAAATTCATCATACGCATCTACATACCGGGCCGGTGAACAATCTTGTATTCTTTGGACTCAATCTTGTCCTTAATAATTGAAGTCAGCTTAACGGTGAGCACCGGGCCGGCATAGTTAGCTCGGCTACTCTGCCCGGGCTGGGCGGGGTCATAATAAATCTTCTCTGCCACCAGCACCAGTTCATTGGCTCCAGCGCTGCTCCAGTGCCGCCGCATCAGTTTGCCAGTATTGCCGCTCACGTCTTGGAAAAAATAGGTCGCGGAATGACGGATATCCTGATTAACGTAATCTCGCTCTACCCAGTTCAGGATTAAGAAATTGGGTGGCGTCAGATTGTCTGTTTGAATGCTCTCTGACATCAGGGCATCCCGACTAATCCAGTGTCCGGCGTTCTCTACCTGACGGACGGCGGACATATAGCTATTACCACGTTCAGCGCCTTTTAAGACCTGAAAGGTAGCCGCCGCACCAGCACCGCCGATAGTCACCATAATCACCATGGCTACCAGAAGCTCAACAAAAGTAAAACCCTTCTCCCCGGATTTCATCGGTCCACCTTATATCCTTCCAGACGAATGATGACGTTACCAGAGCGGCTGACAGTGACCGTAATCTTCTGGATGCCGTCATCAGGAGTGTGGAGCGGCTGAGCAGTAATCACCACCGAGTAGTTAAGGTAGTCTTTGTTGCTGGGGAGAGGCTCCGCAGAGTAGGTGGCGGCACCACTGACATAGCTGGCGTTTTTCACCGACTCCATTTGACTCCAGGCGATACTCTCGGCGGTTGCCTGTTCATCGGCTAAAACGACAGCTTTAGATGTGGTCGCCAGCCCGCTGAGAAAGGTTACGCCGACAGCACCAAGAATCGCCAGCGCCACTGCCGTCTCCACCAGACTCGTCCCTATTTCATTTCGCCGTAATTTTCGGATTAGACGCACCATTTAAATGCCTTTCCCATACAGGGAGTACATTGCTGAAGTAAGTGCCAGGGCAATAAGCCCGATAATGGCACCAATAAGTAAGGTCATCGCTGGCTGGATAAGGGCAATGAGTGACTTGGTCCGGTCTTCAGCATCTGCCTCGTAGCTCCGCGCAACAGCTAGCAAGGTGGTATCCAGGTTACCTGTTTCTTCGCCCACCTTGACCATTTGCACCATCATCGGCAGGAAGAACTTGCTTTTTGCCATCGGTATGGACAGACCTTCGCCTTTCACCATATCTCGCTGGACTTCTACCATTGCCTGTGCGATGGCTTTGTTGCCACTTCCCTGAATCACCAGAGTGACCGCCTCCGTAAGTGGTAGACCGGCGCGGAAGAGGAGCGCCAGACTCTGGCAGTAGCGGGCGAGCTCGGTGAAATGGCTGATTTTGCCAGTGAGGGGCAGGCGGAGTATTAGCTCGTCCCACTTGTATCTGCCGCCGGGCGTGCGGACATAGACCATCACCAGAGTCGCCAGCATCAGCAAGCCAATCATAAGGTAAGAGCCGTTATTCTTGAGCTGATTGGCAGTACCGACGAGTATTTTGGTCGGTGCGGGCAGTTCAACGCCCAACGAGTTATACAGATTGCCAAAAGCGGGCAGAGCGTAGGTCACCAATATGATGACGACGATGACGGTGACGATAGAGGTAATTACGGGGTACATCAAGGCATTTCTAACATTCTTGGCCGTTGAGGCTTCCTTCTCCATATAATCAGCGATTTGCCGAAGTACTGTTTCCAAGCCCCCCGTCTGCTCGCCCACACTAACCAGTCGGCAGTACATTGGGGAGAAAACACTGGGGTGTCTGTTCAGAGCTACGGAGAGCTGGTTGCCAGCGCGGAGCTCGGCGATGACATCAGTGAGGACGTTTTTCATTGTCCGATTGGATGCCTGGTCCCTCAGCATCTCCAGACAGCTAATGATGTCAATACCCGATTCAAGCAACATAGCTAGCTGACGGAAGAGCAGTATTACTTCGGTGGGTCTAACGCGGAAGAAGGAGTTCGCCAGTCTGTCCAGTCTGATAAAAGGAACGAAGGGCTTGAGGTTGACGACCTTATAGCCGGCATAGTTCAGCAGTTCGGTGGCTGCCTCTTCACTCCGGGCAGTCAGCTTGCCCTTGACTAGCTCTCCACTCTCCCGGTAAGCAACGTACTGATAGACCATAATCGCTCCAAAAACCTATTCAATAGCGTAGGCATTGCGCAGGACTTCCGAGGGGGTGGTGATATCTGCCTTGACCTTTATCATCCCGGCACCAATCAGGGGAATCATGCCTTCCTTGACCGCCTGCGTGTGCAGGTCGGCAGCGGTGGTGCCATTCAAGACCATCGTGCGGATGTTATCGCTGACGTGCAGGACTTCAAAAAGGCCGGTGCGACCCTGGTAGCCGGTGTTGGCGCACGATTTACAACCGGCGCCGTACATGAACTGCTTGCGCTCTTCACCTATCTCACGTTTGTAGCTGACCTGTTCAATCAATGGTGCTTCCACAGGGCGAGCGCATTCGGGGCAGATTCTCCTTACCATTCGCTGTGCCACGACGCCGATAAGGGCGGAAGAGACGAGGAAGGGCTCAATGCCTAAATCAAGGAGTCGCAGCACCACACCGACGGCATCGTTAGCGTGGATAGAAGATAAGACAAGGTGCCCGGTGAGTGCCGACTGAATTGCGATTTTGGCGGTCTCGGCATCACGTATCTCGCCAACAAGAATCACGTTAGGGTCAAGGCGGAGAATGGACCTCAGTCCGCTGGCAAAGGTCAGTCCCGCCCTTGGATTGACTTGCACCTGATTGATGCTCTTGAACCGGTATTCCACCGGGTCTTCAATGGTAATAATGTTGCGCCCGTGGTGGTCTAAGCAGTTGAGGGAGGCGTAAAGAGTGGTGGTCTTGCCAGCGCCGGTGGGTCCGCTGACCAGAATCATGCCGTGGGGTACTTTGAGCATCTCTTCGTACTTAGATAGGCCAGCCGGCAGAAAGCCTAACTCAGTGAGTTTTATATTGAGCCGGGACTTATCCAATAGCCGGAGTACTGCCATTTCACCATAGACGGTGGCAATGGTGGCAACTCGTATGTCCACCGCCTTTCGGGCCTTGGTCTTAATTGAGAATTGACCGTCCTGTGGGCGGTGGTGGTCCGCGATGTTCATATTTGCCAGAATCTTGATGCGTGAAATAAGTGGGGTGGCGGTCTTCAGGGGGAGGGAAAGCATATCGTGCAGAGTGCCATCAATGCGGTAGCGTATCTGCAATTTGTCTTCCTGAGGCTGGATGTGAATATCGGAGGCACGAGCCTTGACCGCTTCTTCTATCGTCAGGGTGAGGGCTTGAGCTACCGGGGCATCGGTAACGGTGTCCAGTTTAAGTAGCTGTTCAGCGGCTTCACTGGGTATTGAGATGCTGGAAATTTGCTTTTCTATCTCTTCATAGGACTGGTAATTAAAATCAATCGCTTCCTGAATTTCCTCGGTGGTGGCTAACTCGGGTTCAACGGGCATCTGTGTGCGGGTTGTCAGGGCTTCAAGGGCGATGATATCAGATGGATTAGCCATCGCCACGCGGAGAACGCCGTCACTCACCTCTAAGGGTATGGCGCAATACTTTCGGGCGAATGCTTCCGGGACGAGCTGTAACGCTTCGGGCTGTATTAAGTGCTTGCGCAGCTTGGACTTAGCATGTGAGTCCTTCGTTGGCATGGCAGACATACTTAGCTTTGCTCCTTTTCAAGGGAACTTGCGTGCAAAACCAATCTTAGCTAGCTTTGATTACGATTACAATAGCTCTTTGGTCATAGGTAATAAGAGGGTAAAAGGTACAGCCTTCAAAGAGTGGCGTCAGCCCCTCTTAAAACAAATCTGCCCCCTCTCCTTGGGGTCGGGGGGAACCAAGGGGGTGAGGTCAGAAATTCAAGGCTCGCTTAGCGTTTCGCTTCAAAGAACTTAAAGATACTGACGTAGGGCGATTGCCCGCGCTTCTGTTCTCGCTCGGCAATAGTCTCCACTAAATTGACCAGGTCTTTTGCCTGCCGGTAGCTCATAATATCAATCATCTTACCTTCAAAAGATATCGCCCCGAGCCCTCTGGACTGGGCTTCCTCAAAAGCCAGCACTACCTTCTGGGCATATTCTGCCTCCTCTGGCGATGGCGAGAATATCCGGTTCACAATCTCAATCTGGTCGGGATGGATGAGCATTTTGCCCTTAAACCCGAGTTGGAGGGCATGGCGCGCTTCTTTAGTGAAGCCTTCCTTATCGGTCAGGAGTCCGAAAAATGCCGTATCCAGCGCTGGCACCCCCGCGGCACGACTGGCAACCACTGTCTGCGAGCGGGCATACAGAAGCTCGGTCTGTTCCGGGGATAGGGCAGCCACACTCCGCCCCAAGTCGCGGTAATAATCGCCTGCCCCGAACCCCACCGCTACCGTGCGCACACTGGCGGCAGCAATTTCATAGGCATTTATCACGCCCTTTGCCGT
>CAZCEF010000033.1:0-10465 GCA_964497695.1 uncultured Dehalococcoidaceae bacterium
AAGCAATTCGCCACAGGGCAAAGACCAGAATGCCAATCATCAAGATGCTCCAGGCGAGGCGGATGCCTTTGGTGAACCACTCCGGGAAAAGCTCCCAGACCTTGAACCCACCGGTCTCATCCGGTGGCGTCAGGGACATATCCGGCGGTTCTATTAGTGGTTCTGGCTCAGGGAAGAGGCTGGCGATGAAAAGTATCACTTTAAAAATCAAGCTCCAGACGAAATTCCAAGCGAATTTCAAGCCATTAACGATAAGGTGCAGGAAATCGGGGGTTATCACTGACCCAACGAGCAGACCCAAGATTAGAATCAAGCCAATGCTGATGAGCAGTAGCCCGAGCCAGTGCCCCTGACGCAATAGGTTAAGCCAGCTTTCGCCCTCCTCGGCGTGGGCGATAGCAATGCCCAGAAGCGAGACAAGGAAAAAGGTGAGAGTAACTGGTAGCGAATCAGGCAGATTGGTCTCCAGGGCGGAAGCGACAAAAAAGAAGGTCAGTAGTGCCACCAGCCCGAACTGGAATTCGGCGACCAAGGTGGCGAAAGTACTGTAAGTCTGTGCCAACCGTCTGCCCAGCCACCACACCACCACACTTCCAATAAGTAGCCAGAGCTCGGGGGCGAAATTCTGGAAGATGTTGGTAATTGCCCTCGGTAGAGCCAGCAACCAGTTAGTTTTAGCTAGCCCAACGTTACTGAAAAGCTGGACTTTTGTCATGAGTAGCAGGACAATTGCCCAGGCAAAAAGATTGATAACGTTGCGGAAGAATTTATGCCACCCTGCCCACAGCAGTAGTTTGTTCAAGAAGAATGCTATCGTGTAGATGAGAAGTAGCCCAAAAACAGAGAGCTGTCTCCCCGCCGCCTTTTCGTTAATTAGCGAGAGCAGGACGTAGAGCCAGCTGCCCTCTATCCCCGCCACCGAGGCATACAGGACTGCCTGGCGCCAGTTTTTCATCCGCTCCTCCTCGTTGCAAACTCCAGGAATTCCCCCGCCGACCTGATTTGGTACCAGCTATCGGCGTGCTCGGCGCCAGCTTCACCTTTCCCAGCCACCTGAATGACAACGGATTTATACCCCGCTTCTTTTAGCCGGATAAGTAAGCCGGGCAGGGCTTCGGGTGGATTGGCGATTATCAGAATGAGAGTGGTACCCCAGGGGAGACGGCTCCACTCCTCCTGGAAGAAATCAGCAAAGGAGCTGCTGGTGACATAAGTTACCTTTGCCAGAGCTTCCAGGATATGGAGCAACTGGGGAAGTCCACCGCCGGGAAGAATCTTGATTGGCTGTTCGGAATCGGGCAAAGGCGAGTTGACAAAAAGTCCCACCTGACTTCTTTGCTGAACTATGTAATTGGCGATAGATGCCGCCGTGCTGATGCCCAGTTCAAAGTCATCCGAGCTAACGCCATAGCTCGGGAAACTGTCCACCGCCAGGAAGACGGCTACTTTCAAGGTGGTTGTTGGCTCAAAGACTTTGACCTGAAGATTCTGGTGGCGGGCGCTGGCTTTCCAGTGGATGTGCCGCAAGCCATCGTGGGGGGTGTAGTCGCGCACGCCGATGGTGCGAGTGGGGTCTTCAAAAATCCGCCGCTCGGCGACCGTTTCCCCCATCGGGTACAGGGAGGGGATGGCTAGCTGTGCGATGGGGAAAATCTTGGGGTAAACAATTATTTCATCGCTGGTATGCCAGGTGGTTGAGCGCGGGTACCAGCCAAAAATATCGCCCGAGGTAACGGTGACCGGTCCGAGCCGGTAATAGCCGCGGCGTTGACAATGCAGGCGCTGTCGCCAGCTCACTGAGGTGTACCATAATAGAGACGTGATATGGCTGAGCAATTTTGTCCCCGGTCTATCACCCGGCGGCAAAGACGCGTTCTCCGGTACGAGCTGGCTGGGTATCTCGCTGTCAATCTGAATCCAGGGGAGGGGTAGGAGCTTGCGGTTTGACAGCTTCAGTTTCATTTCAAGGCTTTCGCCAGGGAAAGCCCGGTTTTCACTGAGGAGGCGCTGGGCAGAGACACCGGTGAGGGAGAACCGGCTCCACAGTTTCGCCAGCCCCGCCGCCGATAGTGCCAGACCGAGTAGAATAACAATAACTATCTGCCCATTCCAGGCGGCAAGCAACAGCACTGCCAGCAGGACAAGCAAGCCAACCTTGGTTAACAGGACGCCGGCGGAACCAGACGAAACTATCTTTTCCACCTGCGGGATTTTCTGGGCTTGATTCATTGACTTATCTCGGAAAGGCTCGTCCTGACGGCTAACTCCAGCCTAAAGCCCTTTCCACGGCGGCAATATCCGCGGGGAGCTTCTGGAAGGGTGGGGCATTCTTCAGTGCAATTTCAGTATCTTTTAGACCGGTGCCGGTTATCACGCAAACAACTTTACTCTTGGAGAAATCCATCTTTTTTGCCATTTTAATCAGCCCGGCGACCGAAGCTGCCGAAGCCGGTTCGCCAAAGACGCCGGCTTTAGTTGCCATAATCTTCTGGGCGGCAAGGATTTCCTCGTCACTCACCATATCAATAATGCCGCCGGACTCGTCACGGGCGGCGACGGCTTTCTCCCAGCTTGCCGGATTGCCGATTCTGATGGCAGAAGCCACCGTCTCTGGTTTCGGGATGGCATACCCGCGCACGATAGGCGCGGCGCCCTCCGCCTGAAAGCCCATCATCTTTGGCTTTTTCCTGGCTTTACCCAGCTTGAAATACTCAACAAAGCCCCGCCAGTAGGCGGTGATGTTCCCGGCATTCCCCACCGGGATGAAAAGGTAGTCGGGGGCATCACCCAGAATGTCAACAATCTCAAATGACGCCGTCTTCTGTCCCTCAATTCGGTGGGGATTTAATGAGTTTACCAGGGTCACCGGATGTTTATCAGTCAGAGTGCGGACTATCTTTAGCGCCTGGTCAAAGTTGCCCTCAATTGCGAGGATTTTTGCTCCATAAATGATAGCCTGCGCCAGCTTGCCGAGGGTAATCTTACCCTCGGGCACCACAATTATCGCCGTGAGCCCGCAATAGGCGGCGTAAGCAGCGGCGGAAGCGCTGGTATTACCGGTGGAAGCGCACATTATCGCCTTACTGCCCGCTTCCACTGCTTTGGCGACTGCCACTACCATCCCCCGGTCCTTGAAGGAGCCGGTGGGGTTGCACCCCTCCAGCTTCAGATACAGCTCGCCGACGCCGATTTCCTTGGCTAGGTTATCGCACTTTACCAGGGGGGTGTCCCCTTCCCCCAGCGAGAAGATGGGGGTCTTTGGGGTGACGGGGAGATAATCGCGGTACCTCTTTAAGACGCCAATTTTTTGCATCTTTATCTAAATTATATATCTTCCACACGGATAAAGTTGTTGACTTCCTTGACCACGGGCAGTTTTGCCAGGTCAGAGAGAGCCTGCTGCATTGCCTTCTCCCGTGTCAGATGAGTGGTAATGACCACTTCAGCAATCTGAGCAACGATGTCCGTTTCCTTCTGAATCACCGAGGCGATGCTGATGGAGTTATCGCCAAAGACCCGGGAAATCTGGGCTAAAACACCAGGGCGGTCAGTGCAATGTATTCTGAGGTAGAACCTGGTCTGTAGGTCTGCCATTGGTTTAAGTTTTTTCCCTGAATCAAACTTCAGCTTGGCTTTATCACTGATACCGAGGAGAATATCCTGTGCCGTTGACACCACATCGGCAATAACGGCACTGCTGGTGGGCAGTGCCCCGGCACCCTCGCCGAAGAAAAGCACTTTGCCAACCAAATCGCCTTCCACTAGGATAGCGTTGTAGACACCGTCCACTTTTGCCAGGAAGGAGTCCATCGGGATTAAGACGGGGTGGACTCTAGCTTCAACTGAGTTATCCGACTGCTTGGCAATCGCCAGAAGCTTTATGGTGAAACCAAGTTCGTGAGCATAGCGGAAATCACGAGTGCTAGTTCGGGAAATTCCTTCAGCGTGAATATCATCGGGGCGGACCTGAGTCTGGAAGCCAAGAGAGGCGAGAATTGCCAGTTTATACTTGGCGTCAATGCCTTCAATATCGTTGGCGGGATTAGCTTCAGCATAGCCCAGTTCCTGAGCACTTTTCAGCGCTACCGAGAAATCAATGCCTTCCTTGTCCATCCGGGTGAGAATGTAATTGGTTGTCCCGTTAATGATGGCGTAAATACCTTTTAACTCATTCGCCACAAGGTCATATTTGAACGGGGCAATGAGCGGAATACCACCCCCCACACTGCCTTCATAGCGTAAACCAACATTATGCTGCCGGGCTAGAGCGTGGAGTTGCACTCCGTGCTTGGCGATAACCTCTTTATTGGCAGTGACGACGTGCTTGCCGCTGGTGAGGGCTCGCTTGACATATTCGTGGGCGGGGTTCTCACCACCAATAAGCTCAATAACAATATCTATCCCGGGGGTGTTAAAGAACTCCTCGGCATCGGTGGTGAAAAGCTGGGTCGGCATGCCCTGTGCTTTAGGGCGGACTACGTTCGGACGTTTTACCTTTATCTTGCGCAGGGCAATCGGACAGCCAGCCTGTGCCCCAAGTAAGTCCGCCTTATCAAACAGGACGCGTGCCACCTGACTCCCCACCACCCCGAACCCCAGCAGACCAACACCAATTTCCCTTTTCATTTCAGCACCTCTACCTCAGCATCTGAAGAACCGCCCATGCCTTTTTCTCTGAGGTTAAATAACTATCATCTATCTTGGTTTCCGGGTCAAGGAGTAACTCAGCAACCCAGTCTTCAAAGTGCTTAGCCTTAAGCAGGTCCCTGTCCTCGTCAGTAATCTTCCGGTCACCGGCTTTATCCACTATCTTTACCAGCCAATAGCCGCCGCGGGTGGTTGATTCTTCATCGCGGATGGGCGGGCTCAAGGTCTTCAGTGGTATATCAGTATTGAAAGCGAACTGGTCAAAGGCGGCTGTCTTCTCGCCCTTTTTGATGGGACCTAGGTCGCCGCCATTCTCCTTCACCCCCTCAAGCTGAGAAAACTCCCGTGCCAGAGTAGCAAAGTCTTCCCCTTTCAGTAGTCGCGCTCTCACTTGGTCTGCCTCTTCAAGGCTGCCGGCGAGGATTGCCTGGGCGTGAGCATCCCCTTCATTATCCACATTCCGCTTCAGTACCTGGATAAGCCAGTAGCCAAGCTTCTTATTGATATTATTATCCCACAGTGGCTGGCTTAAGGCACCAACTTCAGCCTCGAAGGCATATTCCGCCGCTATCTTAATGTCAATGAAGTCAGTAAAAATACCCTTCGGGTGCCAGCCAAAATCGCCCTTGTTGGTCTTGGCTTCCTCATGTAGAGAGGACTCTTTGGCGAGGTCAGTGAAGTTCTCACCAAGGGTAATCCGGTTTCTAATCGCCTTGGCTTGGAACTCACTTTCCAGAAACATCGCCAGTATATGTCTTTGCTCGGCGATGGTCGGCACCTTGGGGTCAAAGTATTCGTCCAGCATTTTCTTGACAAGGAGCTGAGTTTGCATCATGTCCTCATGAACATGGTCAGTAGGCAGTTTGTTTTTCTTAAGTTCACTCGTGACATCATCATTGCTGACGGTGAAACCCAGTTTTGCCGCTCCCTGACGGATTAGCTCACCGCGGATGATGTCTTTTGTCACCATATCGGGCAGAATATTTAGGTACTCGGGCGATAGGCCGCCACTACGGAGCCTGAGCATATCAACATAATATTGCATGTTAAATTTAGTATCGTTTACCCTGATGGCGATTTTGTGCCTCGGTTGATATTCGCTGACATACCAGCCCACTCCCACCACCGCCACCACGGCGACAATGATGAAGAGCCCGATGGCATTAATCAGACGCTGTCTTTGCCTTTGTTTCTGCCAGTGGGAAAGCTGTTGCTTGCTGACATACCGCGCTGGTTTTTCGGTCTTCTTTTTAGCCAAAATAAAGAGTCCTTTCTAGCCAACCTAAGGGACACTTTTATATTTATAACCCAAAAGCACAATCTTTTCAAATGAAACTTAACCAAAGGGGGTTCTTGACATTGCCCGTTTAAGATTTAGGATAGCCGGGGCCATTTCTATGAAATTTTAATGCTTTTTTGATGGGGCTTTAGTACCGATGATGTAGGATGAAAGTACTAGAAGAACTGGGGCTGAAGCTGTTGACATTCGCCGATTGGCAAACTAAACTTGGGAAGCGTGGCATCTAATATCGGGCAATCTATTATGTAAATCAGCAGAGAAGCTAGGTTTGCCGGTAGCGGAGGTTGTGCCGGTGTTCAAATGGCGGAGCCAGCGGCAAAAAGAAGAGAAGGAAAACAAACCCAAGACCAAGCGGCTGTGGGGGATGGAGTTCAATATTGTGGAAAATGGCTTGGACGAGGAGCAGGTGGTCAAATTTGTCAATGAACTGATGCGGCAATTTGAGGCTTCTGCACCGAGCTCAGTCCGTTCTATTTTGAAAAATGCCATCGCTGATGCTGAGAAAATAGTGTCCAGCATCAAGTCCAGAGCCACTGCGGAAGCCCAGGAGGCGGCGGCGCAGATTCTGGCAGAAGCTGGTGAAAAAGTGGGTACCATAGTCAAAGAAACTCAGGCTCCTGGTATCACCGCCGAGTTTCAGGAAGCGCCAAGCGCTCTGGCTACCGCCGAGCAATTACTGAGTGGTGTGCTTGAGGAAAAGGCAGAACGCGAAGTAGTAGATTACAGTCAGCTGAGAATTGATAGCCAGACGCCTTTTACCGGTGAGGTGGAGCTGGCGATTGATATCCCCGTGGACCTGAAGATGGTATCAACCCTTTACAGCTGCCTCCAGGCTATCCCGGAGTTAAGAATTGTCCATACCCGCGGCTCGACAAATCGCGGTACTATTATTACGGTGGTATTAAATAAACCTTTACCATTGATTAGTCTAATATCGTCAAAGTTGCCTGGTGTAGAGCTAATTCCAGAAACGCCGGAAAAGGAGGGCGGCAAGTCTGGCTCACCGGGACAGGGGAAGAAAGGAATCACCAGAAGGATAAAGCTCGTCCAGAAAGCGTAGTGGGAGTAGCTGAGAGAAAATGGATACGACACAAAAAAGGCTAACGAAGGACCTGGGTGAGATTCTGGTTGAGGCGGGGCTCGTTACCAGTGAGCAACTACAGCGGGTCTACGAACTCCAGCAGAAAAGTGGCGATAAGTTGGAGCGGATTCTCTTGCAACAGCGCCTAATCACGTCACAGCAATTGGCTTTCTTTACCAGTCTTCAGATGGGCATCCCCTTTGTCAACTTAAGGAAGGAGGGGGTCAAAACTGAGGCAATAAAGTTGGTCCCGGAAGCCGTTGCCCGGAAGTACGGTATCATTCCAGTGGATGTAACTGATGGCACTGTAGTCGTTGCCATGGAAGACCCGAGAGATATTGAGGCAATAGAAGACCTGGCGGCGGTAACCATGAAGCGAGTTGAACCGGTTATCAGCACTGCCCAGGATATCCAGGAAATGATTGACCTCAATTACCGTATTGGTGGCGAGATTGAGGAACAACTGAGTCAGATTCCCACCCGCTACCGTGCTGCGACGGGGGCAAGGGAGGCGAGGGTCTCGGCAGAGGCAATCGCTCAGGCACCGGTGGTGAGAGCAATTGACCTGCTCATCAAACAGGCAGTCAGAGACCGCGCCTCTGATATTCATATTGAGCCCCAGGAAGATAAATTACGTGTCCGCTACCGCATTGATGGTATCTTAAGCGATGTCATGTCGCTACCCCTGAGCGTTCATCCTCCTCTCCTTTCCCGCGTCAAGATTATGGCGGGTTTGAACATCGCGGAGCGCCGCCGCCCGCAGGACGGTCAGATTTCCTTTGATATGGGGGATAGAAAGGTTGATATCCGCGTCGCCACGACGAACACGGTCTGGGGTGAGATGTCAGTGCTCAGAATTCTGGACAAAGCCTTCGCCTTCCTGCCGCTGGCCGAGATTGGTTTCTTACCTCACGTTCTGGAAAGATACATGCAAATGGTTAAAACTCCCTTCGGGATGATATTGATTAGCGGTCCAACCGGTTCCGGTAAAACCACCACGCAATACGCCACCGTAAACCAGCTGGACGCCATCGGGCGCAATATTATCACCATTGAAGACCCGGTGGAATACCACTTCGCTAATATCAACCAGATGCAGGTGAATCCCGCCGCCGGACTGACCTTCGCTACCGGCTTGAGAGCCACGATGCGACTTGACCCCAATGTTATCCTTATCGGCGAGATACGTGATAAGGAGACGGCCCAGATTTCCACTCAAGCGTCTATCACCGGACACCTGGTACTGTCTTCCGTCCATGCTAATGATACCGTCAGCACCATCTTCCGCATGATTGACCTCGGGGTAGAGCCTTTCCTGATTTCATCGGCTTTGATTGGGGTGGTTGCCCAGAGAATGGTGCGTCGTGTCTGCCCCTACTGCTCTCGCCCCACTGGGGTTGACCCTGAGGAGAGGCAAGCCTATGAGCAGGAGATGAACGAAAAGCGTTCTGAGTTTACCATAGGTGCCGGCTGTAACTTCTGTGCTGGCACCGGCTATCTGGGCAGGACCGGTATCTTTGAGGTTATGCTAGTCAGTGAAACGATACGCCGGATGATTGTTAGAGGTGACAGTGCTGATGAGATTCGCAGTCAGGCGCGAAAAGAAGGCATGGATACACTGTGGCATGATGGCATGTTGAAGGTAAAAATGGGGATAACTGCCCCCCATGAAGTGATGCGTAACGTTTATTCCATAACTTAAACTTAAGGAAGGCAATGGCAAGGACTACTGTTGATGTATCCCCAAAAACAAAGCTGATAACTTACCGTTATACTGCCACTACCCCCCGCGGGGTGAGGGTGAGGGGCAACATCAAAGCTACCAGCGAGATTGCGGCGGAGCGCCTCATTATTGAGAAGGGCTATAACCCCGAGATTGTGGAAATTGCGCCTTCTATGTTGAGTCTGGAGGAAGCTCTACCTTCTCTGTTCCAGGTCAAAGCGAAGGATATCATCATATTCTCTCGCCAGCTCGCCACGCTCCTTAAATCGGGTATTTCACTCCTCCCGTCTCTAGAAATTCTCCAGGGACAGGTCGCCACCAGCCGCGCTTTTCGCTCCATATTGAATTCAATTCTGAATGAAATCCGCTCAGGCGGTTCGTTTTCTATGGCGATTTCCAAGCACCCTAAGGCTTTTAGTGATATCTACTGTCGCACCATTACCGTCGGTGAGGAGACGGGGAGCCTGGAGGCGGTGCTTAACCAGATGGCTGATTATCTGGAAAAACAATCAGTTCTGGTGCAAAAGGTGCGCAAGGCGATGACCTATCCCGTTCTGGTGATGAGTGTTGGTGTTATCGTGGTTATTTTGCTGATTACTATGGTCATGCCCAAACTGCTGAATATGTTCACGGCAATGAATGTCCAGTTGCCCCTGCCCACGCGTATTCTTATCTGGTTAACCGGGTTTGTTAATGAGAACAAGCTTTATCTGGTGATTGTGGCAGCGGCGTTCGGTGCGATGACTTTGTGGCTAGTGAAACAGCCCAGCGGCAGACGTTTATTTGACCGTTTGCGGATTTTGACGCCGATGATCGGTCCGCCGGTGCTTTTCTCCGAGCTGGGGCGGTTCTCCCGTTCGCTATCGGTGATGATTAAAGCCGGTCTGAAACTGCAAGAGATAATGGAGATTCTCCCTGGTGCCACCAGTAACTACGTCTTCCGTAACGCTTTGCGGCAGGTCCAAGAAAGGCTTCTTCTTGGCGAAGGGCTATCCGAGCCAATGTCCCGCATTGATATCTTCCCGCCGCTTCTGGTGCAAATGGTAGCGGTGGGAGAGGAGAGTAATACCCTTGACTTTACCATGGGGGTGGTGGCTGATTTCTATGAGACTGAAGCCGAAGAAAGAACGGCGGCAATGGTGGGGTTAATCGGTCCATTAAGTACTGTCGGTATTGCGTTGCTGGTCGGCTTTATTGCCCTTTCCGTGATTATGCCGATGTATACGCTGACCGGGGCGTTTGGCTAAGGGGTTTGTCAGGAGTGGTGCTATGAGACGGTGGCTCAAGGAGAAGATGAAGCTGTTCTATCGGGAGCGGGGCTTCACCCTGATGGAAGTCCTGGTCGCCATTGCCATCCTGGGGGCGTTTGGGGCGGCTTTGCTGACGGCACTCCATACCAATGCGCAAGCCACCCGCACCCTTGACGAGAAGGTGCAGGCAGCTAATCTCGCCGCAGCTTATCTGGAAGAAGTCAGAGAGACACCCTATGCGCACAGCTATCCCACCGTGGGCAGCACTATTCCCAAGCCGCCCGGGTATACGGTGACGGTGGAAGTCAAGTGCTCCATTGATGGCACCACTTTCCGACAATGTCAGGGGACTGAAGATGAGACTTTCCAGAAAATTAACGTCGTTGTGTTAAAGGAGGGGAGGCCCGTCCTTAATTTATGCACTTACCGGTCAAAAAGATGAACCAGAAGGGTTTTACCCTTAT
>CAZCEF010000034.1:0-10207 GCA_964497695.1 uncultured Dehalococcoidaceae bacterium
TTGCCTGGGACCACCAGCGCATTTTGTTCATCCTGGTGATGATAACCGTTTTTATGACCGCTTTCTACACCTCCCGCGCCCTGTTTATGACTTTTAGTGGGGAGTACCGCGGTGGCAGTCAGGAAACTCGTGGTAGCCATGGCAGCAGTCATCCTTCACAGTTGAAGGACAGCCATGGCGAAGTCCACCTCCACGAATCGCCGAAGGTAATGATTCTACCGATGACACTACTGGCAATCCTGTCTATTTTCTCCGGTCTGTGGAACGTGACGGGAGCCTTTGAGGCTTTCCTGGGTCACGGTGAGACCAAGGGCTTTACCGAAGGCTTCTTTGGCATTTTTGCCCATCCCCTCCCCTGGTTCTCCCTGCTTTTGGCGGGGCTGGGCATTTTCTTAGCCTATGCCATTTACAGCAGAAAGTGGCTTTCCGCCGAAAAAATCGGCCGGACGTTCCAACCCTTCTACATCATGTTCTCACACAAGTACTGGTTTGATGACCTGTATGAAAACATTGTCGTGCGCCGGAGTCTAGTGAACGGCTTTTTTGCCGGGTTACAGGAGTTTGATAATAAAGGGATTGATGGCGCCGTCAACGGCATTGCTAATGGTGCCATCGCTAGCGGGCGAGCTATCCGCTATGCGCAGACGGGACAGCTCCAGCTATACGGGCTGTTCATCGGCATCGGCATCCTGGCGATAATTCTGGTAATTTATTTCTTGGGCTGAGGAGATATAATTGGGCTTTAACTATTTGAGTTGGATGCTCTTTCTACCGGCAGCTGGGGCGATCATAATTGCCTTTATCCCCGGGCTAACCGAAAAGCGGATTAAGTGCCTTGCGGCGGGTCTCACTTTCATTTCGTTTGCCTTAGCCGTCTTTGTCTTTGCCACCTTTGACCGCTCCCCGTCAGCCGTCGGAGTGATTCAGTTTGAGGAAAAAGCACTCTGGATTGCCCCGCTCAAAGCTTACTATCATCTGGGCGTGGATGGCTTGAGCCTGCCGTTAGTCCTGCTTACCACCTTCCTCGGCTTCCTCTCCGTCCTAATCTCGTGGAAGATTGAAATGAGATGGCGAGAGTACTTTGCCTGGCTCCTCCTCCTTGAAACGAGCATCCTAGGCGTTTTCCTCTCCTTAGACCTCCTGCTCTTCTTCATCTTCTGGGAAATAGAAGTCGTCCCGATGTATTTTCTCATCAGTATCTGGGGGGCGGGGCGAAAGGAATACTCGGCAATCAAATATGTTGTTTACACCCTCTTCGGTAGTGCCTTTATGCTGGCAGGTATCCTCAGTCTCTACTTTGCCACCGGTAGCCTCAGTATGGTTGATATCGCCAGCCGGGGACTGGGCATGGTGCAGTCAATCATGCGCCCGACAATTATCTTTTTCCTCATTCTGGTCGCCTTCGCCGTTAAGCTACCCGTCTTCCCGCTCCATACCTGGCTACCCGATGCCCATACTGATGCCCCCACCGCTGCCAGTGTCATTCTGGCTGGGGTGCTGATCAAAATGGGGGGCTACGGGATGATACGACTATGCGTCGCCTTCTTTCCGCAGGTTGCCCAGCAGTACGCCGTAATTCTGGTCGTTCTGGCGATAATTGGAGTCCTTTATGGTGCTGCTGTTACCATGCGACAGACGGACTTCAAACGGCTCATCGCTTACAGCAGTATCAGTCACATGGGTTACGTACTACTGGGCATCTTTGCCCTGGGCAGGGTGAGTTTGGTGGGGGCGTCTTTGCAGATGTTCAGTCATGGTCTGGTTACCGGACTGCTCTTTGCCATGGTGGGGCTAGTGATGCACAATGCGCACGAACGCGACCTGCGCCAGTTCGGTGGTCTGGCGCGCCAGGTGCCGATTATTACCGTTGTCTTCTCAATTGCCGGTCTGGCATCACTGGGATTGCCGACCACCAGCGGCTTTGCCGCCGAGTTCATCACTTTTGTTGGCAGCTATTCGTCCACTCTTGTCCCCGGAATTCAGGTCTACACTGTTCTGGGGGTGCTGGGGGTAGTGGTTACCGCCGGCTACATCCTGTGGATGCTACAGCGCGTCTTCTACGGACCCGTCCAGGAGAAATACAATGGCATGGCGGATGCCGACGTTCTGGAGCAGGTCTACATGTTCGCCTTTGTTGCCGTGATTATGCTCGTCGGCATTTACCCGGCAATTCTGACCGATGTTCTTAAACTCGGCATCTCGCCGGTTGTTAAATTATTGGGTGGTTAGAAGTGAATCTTGAGCTATTAATACCAGAACTGACGCTGGCAGTCTTCGCCGGACTGGTCATTATTCTTGATACGCTCATTGAACAGAAACGCCTTCTGGCACAGGTCAGCCTTTCTGCCCTGGTAATCTCGGGGGGCATCTCACTGGCGCTGTGGGGCAGCAATATCCCCACCATCTTCAACAATATGCTCGCCGTGGACAACTTCGCCATCTTCTTCAAGCTACTTTTCCTGGGCATCGCTTTTCTGGTCATTCTCTCTTCAATAGATTATGTCAATAAGTTCGCCCACTTTCAGGGTGAGTATTACGCCCTAGTACTGCTGGCGACTCTCGGCATGATGCTGATGGCCGCCACCGCCGACCTAATCTCAATCTATGTGGCTCTGGAACTCACCAGCATTTCCATCTGCGCCCTCGTCTGCTTCCTGAAGGATGCTAAATCAACGGAAGCGTCATTAAAATACATCCTGCTGGCAGCGCTGTCTTCGGCGGTGATGCTTTATGGTATGGCACTGGTCTTTGGCTTTACCGGCAAGACCCAGCTCAGTGAGATTGCCCGAGTAATCCAAGCAACGCCAATGACCACTTTGGTAACCAGCCCCGCCCTTGTTCTGGGGATTGTTTTGCTTATTGCCGGTTTTGGTTTCAAGATTGCCGCCGTCCCCTTCCAGATGTGGGTGCCTGACGTTTATGAAGGTGCCCCCACCCCAATCACCGCCTATCTATCTGTTGCCAGCAAAGCGGCAGGATTTGCTGTAATCGTGAGGGTGTTTTTCTCATCCTTCTGCAATACCTGGCTCAGTATGAACTGGGGCATTACTTTTGGCGCGCTTTCTGCAATTAGCATGACCATCGGCAACATCATCGCCATTCCTCAGTCCAATATCAAACGGCTTTTCGGTTACTCCAGCATTGCCCAAGCGGGCTACCTTATGGTCGGTCTGGCAGCCCTGGGCTTTTCCTCAGCCACCGATATCATCGGGAGAAGTAGTATTCTCTTCTTCCTGGCGAGCTACGCCTTTACCAATATGGGGGCTTTCATCGCCATTATCGCCATTTCCAATAAGCTGGACAGCGACCTTATTGATGACTATTCCGGTATGGGCAGACGGGCGCCACTGGTGGCTTTAGCCCTGACGTTCTGCCTTGTCTCCCTCGTCGGAATTCCGCCTGCCGCTGGCTTCATGGCGAAATTCTATATCTTCAGTGCTGCCGTCAAGCGAGGCTTGCTCTGGCTGGTCATCATTGCTGTTATTAACAGCGTGATATCCGCCTATTACTACCTGCGTGTGGTCAAGGTGATGTGGCTGGGAGAGGCGGTTTCCCCAGAGAGAGTACCTTCTTCAGGAGTGCTCCGACTGGGTCTGGTGCTCGCCACTCTGGGCGTATTATTGCTTGGTATTACTCCAGGCTATGTTATGCGACTGGCTGAGTTCGCCGCCAAGATTTTCACGTTCTAACCGAATTTACTTCTCGCTTAATCAGCACAATCAGCAGGGTCACCACAAGCATTGCACCCGCACCCGATAAGAATGCCACAAAATAGCTACCGGTAGCGTCAAAAATCAGTCCGCCGATAATCGGACCGACAGCCGCGCCAGCACCAAAGCCAATATCCAGAACACCTAGTATCGTACCAATCCGGCCCAGTCCAAAGGTATCACCGATAATTGCCGTAACACCCGGAGTTATGCCCCCGTAAGCGAAGCCATAGACCAAGCCAAAGAGATAGAACGCCCACAGGTCTTTCGCCCACAGAAGCCACAGAATTCCTCCCGCCTGAAGCAGGGCACAGATTACGGCGCTCAACTGCCTCCCGCCCCTATCGGAAACAACCCCCATTGAAATCCTGCCGATAATCGTCGCCACGCCGCTGAGACTGAGAACAGTTGCTCCTTCTACACCGGAAAAACCAATATCCGTGATATGCGGCACGAGGTGGGTCATGACCAAAAAGATGCTGGTGCCGAAAAGAAACCAGACTGACATAATTATCCACAGACTGCTGGTCTTGAGCGCCTGCCTCAAGGAAAGCCCGCCCAGTTGAATACCGTTGTCTTCCTTACCCACTTCAACCGAATTAGCCTTTTCGCCATCGGGGAGAGTCCCAATTTCATAGGGGTCTCTTTTCAATAGAAAGGAGACGGGAATTGCCACCGCCCAGATGGTAATTCCGGCGATCAGGCAGGCATAGCGCCAGCCGAATTGGTCAATCAAAAAGCCGACAAAGGGGGGCATAACTATTGTCCCGGTGCCCACTCCTGACCCGGCGATGCCCAGCGCCAAGCCTCGCTTTCGATCAAACCATCGCGATACAGTGGACATTGAGACGACATAAATACCGCCGCTTCCCATCGCCAGCAACAGGCTATAAGTCAGGAACAGTTGCCACAGGGAATCAGTCTGGCTGGTCAAGAGCAGACTGAACCCGGTAATCAGGCACATGGCAAAACTGACAATCTTCGGTCCGAACCTATCCAGCGCCCAGCCACCAGCAATGGCAAAGGTTGACCCGAAAGCCAAAAATAGAGAAACGATTGAGGACGTTGCGGCACGGCTCAGCTCAAATTCACTTTCCAAGGACTTAAAGAAGACGCCAAAGGAAAGCCGGATTCCCCACAGTGTCGTCCCCATCACGACAAAAGCGGCAACTACCACCCAGCCGTAAAACAATTTGTCTTTCAACTTGACCATTGACAACCCTAGCTCGTTTCTCGTCGGATTAATATTATCAGCAAGCTTACCACAGTCATTGCCAGTGCACCATAAAGAAAAGCCACAAAATAGCCGTCGGTTACGTCAAAAACGTAGCCGCCAATTAGCGGTCCAATTGCGGCGCCCACCCCCCACGCCGCATCCAGGACACCGAGTATGGCACCGAGCTTGCCGACCCCAAAAGTGTCGCCAATCAATGCGGCAAGAATCGGTTCGCTACCGCCAAAGGCGAAACCATAGACCAGAGCATAAAGATAGAACATCCATAAAGATTGCGACCACATCAGCCAGAGCAAAGTTCCCGCCTGAAGCAGGGTGCAGATGACCGTCGTGAACTTCCTGCCAATGCGGTCGGAGATAGTACCCATCAGCACCCTTCCGGCAATATTCGCAGCACCCATCAGGCTGAGAATGCTCGCCGCTTTGACCGGGTCAATGCCCTTATCGGTGGCATGAGGTACGACGTGCGTCAGCACGAGGTAAAAACTTGAGGCGAAAAGTATGAAAAGGAACAGAACCAGCCAGAAACTTCGGGTGCGGAGTGCCTGAGGTAAAGTAAGACTGATAGTGCTGGAGGGAGCGACATCATTCGGTGAGTTCGTTGCGGCTGCTTTGACACCGTCGGGGAGCGTGCCAGCTTCACGTGGGTCCCTCTTCAAAAGTTGTGACAGGGGCATAACCACCGCCAGTGCCAGGATGCCAATTACCATATAGGCAGTGCGCCAGTCAAAGTTGGTGATGAGGTAAGCCGCCAGAATCGCCATTACCATCGTCCCCAGTCCATTCCCCGAGCTGGCAATACCCAGAGCCAAGCCCCGTTTCTTATCAAACCAGCGGGATACTGTGGACATTACAGCAACGTAGGCAGGACCAGTGCCCAGCGCCAGTAATACGCTGTAAGTGAAGAACAATTGCCAAGGGGCAGTAGTCTGACCGGTGAGAAACAGACTCAAGACAGTAAATATCGCCATCAGAAAGAGGATAATCTTTGGTCCGAAGCGGTCCAAAGCCCAGCCGCCCAGAATAGCACAAGCCCCGCCCAGTATGAGGTTGGCAGATAGAATTGCTGAAGTGAAGGTCCGCGTCAGGCTGAACTGGCTTTCAATTGACTTGAAAAAGACCCCAAAGGTAAGCCGGATGCCAAAGAGAGTCGTCCCGATAAGCAGGAAAGCCACCACTACGACCCAGCCATAAAAGAACCGGTTACCTTTCAGGAATGACAATTCCTTCTCCCGACTAGATTGGCTTCTTGAACCTGACGGTATAATTCCCGAAGTTACCCCGACTGGCGTCCAGAACAAACCCCTCCCGCAGGACAGTCTCGGTGGTGCGGAAGGGGTAATCGGGGTCAAGGAAACGGTAAATCATTCTAATCAGGCACATCAGTCCCAGGTATAAAAGAAGCGCGCCTAGCGTTATCAGGACAATTTTCAGCGCGGTCATCTCATGACTAAACTAACCAATTATAGGCGATATGGCTTTCATTAAGCAATGTTTAACCTAGAATGTTGTATAATAAGTCTGATTGGGGATTGAGGGGGTGAGGTCAAAGTACCCGCAACAAAGGAGGCACAATGCAACCGTTCTGGCAAATCCCCTTCTGGACTCCTATCTTTACCGTACTAATATTAATCGCCGTAGCCTGGGAGGTGGTGTGGAAAGCAATCGCCCTGTGGCGCGCCGCCAGAAATGGGCACCTTGTCTGGTTTATCTTCATCCTGATAATCAACTCGCTGGGCATTCTGCCCATAATATATATTGTCTTCTTCAGTCGGAAAAGGGGGTAGTCAATGAACCGGACCAGAGGCTTCATTAATCTGAACCGATTTAAGTCGGGCAAGATGGTGAAAAAGCTTAAGCGAGTTCCAGATAGGCACGGATTAGAAAAACGTAGCGAGCTAAGGAATAAGCTGAGCCGATAGAGCAATCTCAGCTAGGCTCAAGCATTCCTTACGCTCAGGCGTAGCCTTGTTTCAGCGTGAAGCCTATTGACAATAAGAATAAAATAGTTTATTCTAGCCTCAAATACAAAAGGAGGTAAAGGATGCAAGCATATTGTGTAAAGTGCCGCGCCAGGAGAGAGATCAAGAATCCTCGCGCCATTACGATGAAGAATGGCAAGCCGGCAACTCAGGGCGTCTGCCCGGTATGCGGAACCAAGATGTTCCGAATCGGTAAGTAAAGCCGACATCCTACCAATAGAAAACAAGCGGAGAGGCTGGACGTAATGTCCAGCCTTTCTGTTTTATTTTTCTTCTCCTAGTACTAAAGTCATAGCCAATAAGTCCTTGACAACTGTCGTTAAATAAGTTATAATGTGGACTCACGGCAATATTTCGGGCATTGACTCGGAAGGAGGTGGCTATGACGAAAAGGATTCCTTAGCGTTTTCTGGTTATTGTTCTGCTAGCCACACTATCGTTTTGGACTCGTGGCAATACTTCACACATTGACTCGCAAGAAGGAGGTTTTTGATGAAAAAGATTGTTTGGCATTTTCTGGTTACTATCTTGCTAATCACACTGGCACTTCCCGCTAATTTGACCTCGGCTCAGTCAGACATGGTAGATGTCCTGGTCACTTTCTACCAGCCACCGGGTCCCGATGAAATTGCTTTAATTGAAAGTCTTGGTGGTACGGTGAAGGTAGTCTATCACATTGTCCCCACCATCGCCGCCACGCTACCCTCGGCTGACGTGGAGGAACTCAGCGATGACCCCAGAGTAAGGCTGGTGGAACCGGATATCACTATTTCCGGTTGTTTTGCCAGCGAAGTACTGCCCTGGGGAGTAGACCGGGTGGATGCTGAGCTGGTCCACCCCACCAACAAAGGCACTGGAGTCAAGGTAGCTGTCCTTGATACCGGGATTGACCTTGACCACCCTGACCTCAATGTTGTTGGCAATGTTACCTTCGTTCCCGATACCATAGATGGCGATGATGATAACGGTCATGGCACGCTGGTCGCCGGCGTTATCGCCGCGCTGGATAATGACATCGGCGTAATTGGCGTTGCCCCGGAAGCGGCTTTGTATGCGGTGAAAGTCTTGAAGAGTACCGGCAGCGGCGGGATGAGTGACATCCTCAGCGGCATCCAGTGGTCGGCGGATAATGGGATGCAGGTCATGAATATGAGTTTTGGCAGTATCATGGACTGGCCCGAGGCAATGAAGCAGGCACTGGATAACGCCTACAGCGCCGGTATGGTCATCGTGGCTGGGGCTGGCAACGGCGGTAATCCCGGTGGTGAGGGCAACAATGTCTGGGCGCCCGCCCGCCTTAAGCCGGTCATTGCCGTTGGCGCAACTGATGAACAGGACAACCGCTACTCTGCTTCCAGCACCGGTTATCAACTAGAACTGATGGCTCCCGGTGTGAATATTTACTCTACGGCGATGGGTGGTGGCTATGGTAACATTACTGGCACCTCAGCGTCCTCGCCGCATGCGGCCGGGGTAGCGGCACTGCTGATTGCCTCAGGACTGACCAATAGTGTTGCCATACGGCACCGCCTCAGGGATTCAGCGATTGACCTCGGGACGGCGGGCTGGGACACTCAGTATGGCAACGGGTTGGTCAACGCCAACCTGGCGATTAATTTCACCGAGCCGCCCGACCAGAGCGCCCCAACCACCACGGTTACCCTGAGCGGCACGATGGGGGAAAACAACTGGTATGTCTCCGATGTCACGGTAACCATCACCGCCACCGATAATCTTGGCGGCACTGGCGTCGCAGAGACCAAGTATAGCCTGGACTCTGGTGCGACCTGGAACACCTATACCACGCCTCTCGTTTTCAGCAACGACGTCAAGAATTTCGTAGTGCTGGCTCGGTCCTGGGATAATGCCGGTAATGATGAAGGACCACCCGATTTTATGTCCTTTAATATTGATCAGACGCCACCCGTCGTAACCGAGACATGCGTCCCCACCGAGACTAAAAGGGTAAGAAAGGGTGTGACCTTCACGATTGATTATAACGGCTGGGTGGATGACGCTATGTCCGGCGTTAACGGAACAACTCACACCCTCATTGATGAGTACGGATACTACAGTACGAATCTTGCGCCAGTCTATGGGACTATCACTGTCGAAGCCTGGTGCGAAGGTTGGGACCGTGACGGACGTACTTATACCTTCCACCGCTGGGCAAAAGATGCCGCCGGTAACCAAGCAGTTGCCGATGCCATCTCAACCGTGGTCAAATAGTCAAGACCGTCTGAAAACAGAACAGGGAGGGTGTTAAGCCCTCCCTGTCGCTTTCTTCGTACCAAATAAGGATTTACAGCGAGTGGGTGATGGACTTCACGCTCTTCTTGACGTTCTCCGGCTTCAAAATCTTCATCCAGTCCGACTGGAAGACCTCTTTCTTGGCTTCAGCAATCGCCAGCTTGGCACCATCCGAGACCGAGAAGCCAGCGAAATCAAAAACAATGGCTAAAGTGGTGCGCAAATGACCGTACATAAAGTCCTTTACTGCCAGCTCAGGCACGCCCATGCGGATAACTTCATCCATCGCCTCACGCATAATGGTGAAGCAGGTCAGACCCAGAGTTTCCACCAGTGCCGGCTCCAGCAGAGCCATCTGCTCTACCGTAACGCGATGTGTCCGCAATATCGGGGCATAAATGGCACGGGCGATGGCTTCTCCCTTGGCATAGTCCTTCTCCGGACCCTGGAATAGCGCACAGACAACGCTCTGCTTCAGCCGGTCACCGCCAAACCAGTCATTCTTAGCGTTAGGGTCACCGATATCGCTAAAGATAGGCGGGTGGCAGGGGTGAGCGACAAAATAGGAGATATCATTACGCTTGGGCCAGACGCCAGCATGTGCCGCCGCCGGGTCCAGCCCCATCACCATGGCGCCGCTCTTTACCTTGGGAACCACTTCCCCAGCAATCTTGCCCTGTAGCGCATCGGGCACTGCCAAAATTACCACATCGGCTTGCTTCAGCGCCTCGTCCTCAGGAGTTACCTTGAGCCCCTCCTGCGCCAGTTTTGCTATTGCCGCTGGGGCAATTTCAACGTAGAGAGTCTTATATTCGGGGTTGTCCTTCAAATGTCGGGCGGCGCGGAAACCCATCTTACCCCCAGCACCCATTAAAGCTATGGTTATCATTATTCCCTCCTTAATCCGTTTTTTAGCCTCTGGAATTTTCCAGCCGTATGTCAACTGCAATAGTAAATCCACGGCTATGCCCTTGTCAATATTGAAAGAGTAGCCTTTTTATCCGTTTTTTAGGTAATATTTATGAAATATA
>CAZCEF010000035.1:0-10061 GCA_964497695.1 uncultured Dehalococcoidaceae bacterium
GAAATTGCTGCCCGAAGACATACCGAACTCATCGGCTACATCATTAAAGAAGCGATGGACTCCGCCCATAAGACTCTTAAGGATATTGAAGCTATTGCCGTGACAGCAAGGCAGGGGCTGATTGGCTGTCTGCTGGTGGGTGTAGCTACCGCCAAATCGCTCAGCTATGCTTTGAAAGTGCCGCTAGTCGGTGTTCACCATATTGAGGGGCACATTTTTGCCAGCCTGCTCAGCAATCCCGACCTTCCGATGCCCCACATGTGCCTAACCGTCTCCGGCGGGCACACTATGCTCGTCTTTGTGCGCGACTACTGCCAGTATGAGCTACTGGGGAGCACTCTTGATGATGCCGCGGGCGAAGCCTTTGACAAGATTGCCAAGTTCCTTAATCTCGGTTTCCCGGGTGGTCCAGTGATTGATAGACTCGCCAGCAAAGGCAATCGGAAAGTGTTCAGTTTCCCGCGACCATTATTGCGCGTCAATACTTATGATTTCAGTTTCAGTGGTTTGAAGACTGCCATCATTAACACTTTCAAAGACAAGGTTGCCCAGAATGAGCCCCTACCGCTGAAAGACATCGCCGCCGGCTTTCAGGAGGCGGTGGTTGACGTCCTGGTGGCTAAAACCCTGCGCGCGGCGTCAGAACATAATGTATCAGCGGTCAGTGTTACCGGTGGTGTCTCAGCAAACCGGCGACTGAGAGAAGTCTTCAATGAGAAATGCCAGAAGGCGAAAATAGACGTGTTCTTTCCTGAGCTACGACTGTGCACGGATAACGCCGCCATGATCGCGGCCGCCGGATACCACCGGCTACGGTTGGGTCTCGCTGACAATTTAAATTTGAATGTTCTTCCCAATGCTCCTCTTGAGGTGCAATGTGCCCGCTAGGATAGAAAAAGTTGACCCCGCTAACCCCTCGTCCCAGCTCCTGAAAAAAGCCGCCAGCCTGATAGCCAGAGACAAAGTCATCGTTTGCCCAACGGACACCGGCTATGCCTTGGCTGCCAACGCCCTTAATGTCAGGGCAGTGGTCAGAGTCTTCACCCTCAAGGGTCGTGCCTACTCCAACCCGATACATGTGGCAGTGCATTCACTGAGGGCAGCGGAGAAGTATGCTCAGGTGACGTCTTCTGCCGAATTTCTCGCCCGACGTTATCTTCCCGGCGCCCTCACCTTGGTGCTCTGCAAAAAGGAGATTATTCCCTCAATCCTCGTTGCCGGGGGAGACTCAGTTGGTATCAGAATCCCGAATAACAGGGTAATCTTAAGCCTCGCTGAGATGACCGACTTACCAATCACTGCCACCAGCGCTAATCCCAGCGGTAAGCCCACTCCTTACTCAGCTCAGGAAGTGATTGAACTGATGGGAGAAGCCATTGAGGATGTGCCACTAATCCTGGATCAAGGGGTTTTGCCGATGCGTGGTCTCTCTACTATCGTTGATTTGACCACCGATCCTCCCCAGCTTATTCGGCAGGGTGTAATCAGCTGGTTGGAAATCCGCCAGGTACTGCAGTCAATGACCGAGCCTGACTAGTCCCCTCTCCCACATTTATTTACTAGCTAAATTTATTTGACAATTAACTCAAGCTTGTGCTATCTTTTGATATTATTCGCCTTTGATGCAGGTTTAATCGTAATTTCAGCTCAAGCCTGTTTCAAGTGGGGTAGCTTTTTTTATTTACTGAGTGGGGAAGACCGTGAAAAGTGATGTTGTTAAGAAAGGTATAGAGCGAGCACCACATCGTTCACTACTCTACGCTTTGGGCTGCACACCGGTGGAGATGAATAAACCGTTCATCGGCGTTATCAATAGCTTCAGCGAGATTATCCCGGGCCATAAGCATTTGAGAGGAGTGGCTGATGCCGTTAAAGACGGAGTCCTGGCGGGCGGCGGTGTTCCCTTTGAAGTTAATACGATTGCCGTGTGTGATGGCATTGTGATGAACCACGCTGGAATGAAATACAGCCTGCCCAGTCGGGAACTCATTGCCGACTCAATTGAAACGGTGGCAGAAGCCCACGCCTTTGATGCTCTGGTTTTTATCCCCAACTGCGATAAGATAGTGCCTGGGATGCTGATGGCAGCCATGCGCCTTAACCTCCCTTCTATCTTTATCAGCGGCGGCCCGATGATGGCAGGCAGGCTGGGTGGCAAAAAAGTGGACCTCATCTCCGTCTTTGAGGGGGTGGGGCAGGTGGTCAGTGGCAAAATGAGTGAGGAAGAGCTGGGGCAACTGGAGATGAATGCTTGTCCGGGTTGCGGTAGCTGTGCCGGGATGTTTACTGCCAATACCATGAACTGTCTGACGGAAGTTATGGGGCTGGGATTACCCGGGAATGGCACTATCGCGGCAATAGCCGGCAGGCGACTTGGTCTGGCAAAGCAGGCTGGCGAGCAAATTGTCAAGGTCCTAGCCAGTAATCTTCGTCCGAGAGACATTGTAACTTATGATGCTCTGTGTAATGCCTTTACGGTAGATATGGCACTGGGCGGGAGCACCAACACCGTTCTCCATCTCATGGCAATCGCCCACGAAGCTGGGATTAAATTCCCTCTGACTGCCATTAATGAAATTAGCCAGCGTACCCCCTATCTGTGCAAACTGCGCCCGGGGGGTCAGTACTTCATCGAGGACTTAGACCGCGCGGGAGGCATCCCAGCGGTGATAAAAGAGTTGCGCGGACTTTTGAAACTTAACTTAAAAACAGTTACCGGAAAGACCTTGGGAGAGAATATCACTAATGCCCGCATTCTGGATAAAGAAGTAATTCGCCCCCTCTCTAACGCTCATTCGGCAACCGGTGGTCTGGCAGTACTCTTTGGGAATCTGGCGCCTGAGGGCGCTGTGGTCAAAAGCGCGGCAGTTGCCCCTGAGATGATGACTCACCGCGGACCAGCTAGAGTCTTTGATTCCGAAGAGGAAGCCAATAAGGCGATTATGGGTGGTGCTATCAACCGGGGCGATGTCATTGTTATCCGCTATGAAGGCCCCCGGGGTGGTCCCGGGATGAGGGAGATGCTCACCGCTACTGGTTTACTGGGCGGTATGGGAATGGACAAAGAGGTAGCCCTCGTCACCGACGGGCGTTTTTCCGGAGGTAGCAAGGGTGCTGCCATCGGACACGTCTCTCCAGAAGCCGCCAGTCGCGGACCAATTGCGGCACTTGAAGACGGCGATATGATTAATATTGATATTCCTAACTGCAAATTAGAGGTGGCGCTTACCAAGGACGCCATTGCGGGTCGTCTGGCGAAATTAGACAAGTTTGAGCCAAAAATCAAGACAGGGTATCTCAAATACTATGCGGAAAGGGTAAGTTCAGCCAGTACCGGGGCGGTGTTTAGCGACTGAAGGAGGAGCATTACTATGAAAATGACGGGTGCCCAGATACTTTGTGAGAGTTTGGTGCGGGAGGGGGTTGAGGTTATCTTCGGTTTTCCCGGTGGTGCTGTTATTCCGCTGTATGATACCCTGCCCCAGTATTCCCAGCTTCGCCACATTTTGGTACGGCACGAGCAGGGTGCCGCCCACGCCGCTGACGGCTATGCCCGGGCAACCGGAAAAGTAGGCGTCTGTCTGGCGACATCTGGACCGGGAGCGACCAACCTAGTAACCGGCATCGCTAACGCTTTTCTTGACTCTGTACCAGTAATAGCTATCACCGGGCAGGTTGCCAGCTCCTATATTGGGCGGGATGCCTTTCAGGAAACTGATATTACTGGCATCACTTTGCCCATCACCAAACACAACTATCTCTGCCTGGATGTCAATAATCTGGCAAGTGTGCTCAAACAGGCTTTCTATCTGGCGCAGACGGGACGCCCCGGACCGGTGCTCATTGATATTCCAAGGGATGTTTTTCTGCAGCAGACGGAATTCTATTACCCTGACTCAGTGGACTTGCCGGGCTATAAACCAACCCTTCACGGTCACCCCACCCAGATTAAGAAAGCCGCCAAAGCGATAAATGAAGCCAAACGACCCCTCATTATTGCTGGCAGGGGTGTTGCCATCTCAGGCGCTTTTGCCGAACTGAAATGGCTGGCGGAGGCAGCCCAGATACCCATCGTTACCACTTTACTTGGTATCGGTAGTTTTCCGGAAAGCCATCCCTTGAGTTACGGTATGCTTGGGATGCATGGTATGGCTTACGCCAACATGGCAGTCAATGATGCCGACTTAATTATTGCTATTGGAATGCGGTTTGATGACCGGGCGACGGGTAAAGTCAGTGCCTTCGCTCCCCATGCCCATATCATCCATATTGATATTGACCCGGCGGAAATCGGAAAGAATATCCGCGTTGATGTCCCGATCGTCGGCGATGCCAAGACAGTCTTACAGGAATTGAACCAGCAGGTTACCCCCACCAAGCACATTGATTGGGTCATCCAGCTTGATAACTGGCGCCGTGACCATCCCGCTGTTGAAATCAGGGACAGTTCTAGTCTCCTTCCTCAGTATGTCATCCGTAAGATATATGAAATAACCAAAGGGGGAGCGGTAATTGTCACTGGGGTGGGGCAAAACCAGATGTGGGCTGCCCAGCATTACTGGTATGATAGACCTAACACCTTGATTACTTCGGGCGGGCTGGGGGCAATGGGGTTTGAGCTTCCCGGCGCCATTGGCGCCAAGATAGGACGACCTGACGATACAGTGTGGTGCATCGCCGGCGACGGCGGCTTTCAGATGACGCTTCATGAGCTGGCGACAGCAGTGCAGGAGAAAGTGGAACTCAAAATAGCCATCATCAATAACGGCTATTTGGGGATGGTGCGGCAGTGGCAGGAGCTCTTCTATAAGCGGCAATACGTAGCCACCGAGCTCAGCGGTCCGGACTTCGTTAAGCTGGCGGAGGCATACTGCGTTCCCGGAGTGAGGGTAAAGCAGAAGGAAGAAGTTGTCCCTGCCATTGAACAGGCGATGAACACCAAGGATGGGCCTTTCCTCATTGATTTCATCGTTGAGCCGGAGGAAAACGTCTACCCCATGGTGCCGCCCGGCGCAGCGCTCTCCGAGTGCATTGAAGAGCCCTGTCGCCCGGTGAAGGCGGTTTCCGATTCTACTAAGCTCAAGGTGAGCAATATTTAGTCCGGAAGAGGATTGTAGTTATGGCGATAACAAAACACATTCTGCTGGCTCTGGTGGTGGACAAACCCGGCGTTCTGAACCGCATGTCAAGCGTCTTCCGCAGGCGTGGCTTCAACATTCACAGCGTTAATGTACTGGAAGTCATGGACGTTGATAGTGAGAATAAGCGCCCCGGCTTGACCCGCGTGGCTATCGTTGTCTCTGGTCAGTCCAACATTCTGGGGCATGTCAGGAAGCAGTTAGAGAAAATCATTGATGTGGTGGAGGTGGCTGATATAACTGCCACTGATGTGAAAGAGAAAAGCTTTGACTAAACTGCGTAGTGTTAGGGGGAGGGTCAGTTCCACTCCAGCTGCGCAGCACACGCTGGTTGCCCTGGTAGTGGACCGCCCCGGGGTGCTGACACGAATGGCAAGCCTTTTCCGGCGGCGCGGCTATAATATTGAAAGCATTGCCGTCGGGCATAGTGAGCGACCCAATATGTCGCGGATGACGATTGTCGCCAGCGGTTCTGCTTATATCATTGAACAGGTCAGAAAACAACTGGACAAACTGGTGGATGTGGTCAAAGTAATGGATATCACTGGCGATAATATCACGGCGCGGGAGCTTGCCTTGGTAAAAGTAAGGGCGACTTCGGCGACCCGCAGTGAAATTATTGAGATTGCTGATATTTTCCGAGCCAGCATAATTGATGTGGCACCGGACTCACTGACTATTGAGATTACTGGCGATGAGGAGAAAATAGAGTCTCTGCTGAGCCTGCTACGTGGTTTTGGTATTCGGGAAGTAGCGCGGACAGGGCGTATTGCCATGCTGAGGGGTAGTGCTGGACAGGCACCGAACGAAGAAAAATCGTCCCGGGCGGGTAAAAAGAGACAGAACATACTCTGAGACTGAGGGATAAGGAGAACATGCTATGGCTGGGGTTATATGAATAAAGAGGCTAGCCAGACTCTAGCCTCGCTTCAAGCAAGTCCTTGGCAAATGAAAGAAAACTAAAGTAAAGGAGACGAATTGACATGGCAAAGGTATATTACGATAAAGATGCTGATATAAGTCTGGTTAAGAGCAAGGTAATCGCGGTGATCGGTTATGGGAATCAGGGGCGGGGACAGGCACTGAACCTGAAAGACAGCAGCTGTGACGTGGTTGTCGGGTTACCAGAGGGGAGCAAGAGCCGACGCAAGGCTCAGGCAGACGGCGTCAAGGTAGCGACCGTGGCAGAAGCGACCAAAGCCGCTGATATCGTCGTTATGCTGGCTCCCGATAGTGTCCAGCAGGAGATTTATTGTAAAGATATTGAGCCCAATATTGATAAGAATGATATGCTGATGTTTTCCCACGGCTTCAATATCCACTATAATCAGGTTGTCCCCGCACCAACGATTGATGTGGCGATGATTGCCCCTAAGTCACCAGGGAATATGCTGAGAACCTTATATACCAAGGGCATCGGCGTGCCCGCCCTGCTTGCGGTCTATCAAGATGCTTCCGGTAAGGCGAAGGAGGTAGCTCTAGCTTACGCCAAAGGCATCGGCTGTACCCGCGCCGGAGTCCTGGAGACGACTTTCGCTGAGGAGACCGAGACTGACCTCTTTGGCGAACAGGCAATCCTCTGCGGTGGCATCGTGCAATTGCTCAAGACCTGCTTTGAGGTACTGATTGAAGCCGGTTATCAACCAGAACTAGCCTACTTTGAGTGTCTGCATGAGCTTAAACTAATTGTGGACCTCATTTACCAGGGCGGCATCAATCATATGCGCGACTCAGTCAGCTATACTGCCCAGTATGGCGATATAACCCGCGGTCCCCGCGTTATTGATGACTATGTCAGAGAAAATTTGCGGGAAATTCTAGCCGAGATTCAGGATGGCACCTTTGCTAAAGAGTGGGTACTGGAAAATCAGGCGGGTCGCCCGGTTTACAATGCTCTGAGACGCCTGGACAGGACTCACCCCATTGAGATTGTTGGTGCCGAGCTGCGCAAGATGATGCCCTGGCTTAAGGGCTAGGAAAAATTGGTATGGTGAGTAGCCTCACTCTGTTTTCCCCTTCAATAAGAGGCCAAAAAATGGATAAAGTAATTATCTTTGATACCACGTTGCGGGACGGGGAGCAGGCGGCGGGGGGCAGCCTGAACATCCGCGAGAAACTGGAAATCGCCCGACATCTGGACAAACTCGGTGTAGACGTTATTGAAGCCGGCTTTCCCATTAGCTCGCCCGGCGATTTTGAAGCAGTAAGCCTGATTGCCAAAGAAATCCGCCGCCCCATTATCTGTGGGCTCGCCCGGGCTAATCCCAAAGACGTTGACCGTGCCTGGGAGGCATTGCAAGATGCCAGCCACCCTCGAATTCATGTCTTTGTCTCGTCCTCAGACATTCATTTGATGCACGGCATGAAAAAGACCCGTGAGGAAATTCTCCAGCTGACTCGGGATACGGTGGCAAGGGCGAAAAGCTATACTGAGGATATTGAGTTTTCCCCGATGGACGCCAGCCGCACTGAACCTGCCTATCTCTACCAGATTCTAGAAGTAGCCATTGACGCCGGAGCAACTACCGTCAACATCCCTGATACCGTGGGCTATGCTATTCCGGAGGAATTTGGCAAACTGATTGAAGGTATTTTCAAGAATGTGCCCAACATTGGTCAGGCGGTGGTCAGTGTCCACTGTCATAATGACCTGGGTCTGGCAGTAGCTAACAGCCTGGAAGCGGTCAGACGGGGGGTGAGACAGGTAGAGTGCACCATCAACGGCATTGGCGAAAGGGCAGGGAATGCTTCTCTGGAAGAAGTGGTAATGGCCATCAAGACCCGAAGCGACCTGTTTGAATTAGCAACTGGCATTGATACCACGCAGATTTACAAGACCAGTCGTCTGGTCAGTGAACTCACCGGTTTCCCCGTGCAGCCGAATAAAGCCATCGTTGGCGCCAATGCTTTCCGACACGAATCTGGGATACATCAGGATGGCGTCATCAAAATGCCCATCACTTTTGAGATTATTGACCCTCGCACTGTAGGCATACCGGCGAGCAGTCTGGTGCTGGGGAAACTGAGCGGCCGGCACGCCTTCAAAGAAAGACTGGCGGAGCTGGGCTACAGCTTAGGTGAAGAAGACTTCAACCGCGTTTTCCGCGCCTTCAAAGAGCTAGCCGATAAGAAGAAAGGTATCACCGACCGTGACATTGAGTCGCTAATTGCTGAAGAGCAGCGCACTGTTTCGGAAGTTTTTCATCTTGACCGTCTTCAGGTATCCTGCGGCGATAGGGGCATTCCCACCGCTTCAGTGGTGCTGATTGACCCCGATGGCAAGACTCAAGCCGATGCTGCACTCGGCACCGGTCCGGTTGATGCTACCTTTAAAGCCATTGACAAGATTGTGAAAGTACCCAACACCCTTACTGAATTCAGCATCAAATCAATCACCCAAGGAATTGATGCCATCGGTGAGGTTCTGGTCAGAATTGAGAGTGACGACATAACTTACACCGGCCGCGGTGCCGATACTGATATTATCGTTGCCAGCGCCAAAGCCTATATGAACGCTTTGAACCGACTCCTTACTGCCAAGAAAGCCAGATAGGTACTTTTTAATATGGGCACCGAAGTAACGATGATACTGCGCCTCCTTCTCGCCGCTGCGCTGGGCGCTATCATCGGTTTCCAGCGAGAGAGAGCCAAAAAACCAGCCGGATTGCGTACTCACATCCTCATCAGCTTGGGTTCCTGTCTTTTTACCGTCGTTTCCCTATATGGCTTTGGGGCAGATATTGCCCGTGTTGCTGCCGGGGTGGTCACCGGGATTGGTTTCCTCGGCGCTGGCGCAATTATCCGTGGTGGGGAGGGTGGTGCTATTGCCGGGCTGACTACCGCCGCTTCAATCTGGTCAATGGCTGGGATTGGGCTTGCGGTTGGCGCCGGGTTTTATATCGCCGCCGTAGCGGCGACCGTACTTGTCTTGCTCATCCTACTTATCCCCCATCATCTGGTCCGCTAAAACTCTCAGGAAAGGAACCAATATGACTCTGGCGGAAAAAATACTGGCAGCTCACTGTGGCAAAAAGAAGGTAACCCCGGGTGAGTTTATCAATGTTCGGTTGGATCTGGTAATGGCAAACGATATTACCGCCCCCATCGCTATCCAGGAGTTCAAGAAAATCGGCGTAGACAGGGTCTTTGACCCGATGAAAGTGATAATGCTGCCCGACCACTTCACCCCGAATAAGGACATTGCCTCGGCAGAGCAGTCCAAGGCAATGCGTGAGTTCTGTTACCAGCAGCAGGTGCTTTATTTTGAGGTCGGGCGGATGGGCATTGAGCATGTTTTTCTGCCCGAGCAAGGTCTGGTGCTCCCTGGGGATGTGGTCATCGGGGCGGACTCGCATACCTGCACTTACGGAGCGGTGGGAGCCTTTGCCACTGGAGGGGGTTCTACTGACATTGCTGCCGCGATGGCAACAGGTGATATCTGGATGAAAGTGCCCCAAACTATTAAGTTCGTTTATCATGGCACGCCCGGGAAGTGGGTGGGGGGCAAAGACTTGATTTTGTATACCATAGGAAAGATTGGCGTGGACGGCGCCACCTATTGCGCCATGGAGTTCACCGGCGAAGCCGTTGACGTCCTCTCTATGGACAGCCGTTTCACCATGGCAAATATGGCGATTGAAGCTGGAGGAAAAGCTGGTCTATTTAGAGTAGACCGAAAGACAAGGCAATACCTGAAATCAAGAGCCAGGCGACCTTACACTATCTACGAGCCTGATGAAGACGCCGAATACCTGAAGGTCATTGAATATGATGTTGCCGGTCTTGAACCTCAGGTCGCCTTTCCTCATTCTCCCGCCAATGCTCGCCCTGTTAGCCAAGTGGGGAAGGTGGAACTGGACCAGGCGGTCATTGGTAGCTGTACTAACGGTCGGCTGGATGACCTCAGAGTCGTTGCCCAGGTTT
>CAZCEF010000036.1:0-1585 GCA_964497695.1 uncultured Dehalococcoidaceae bacterium
TAACTTCCTCGCCGCGGAGATAGAAATTGGGCTGTTCCAGATAGCGTATGGCTTCAATAATCTCCTCAGCGAAGAAAGTCGCCATGCCAGCATCAAGAGCCGGGGCGAGGTAGGGGAGGGGGTGAGTTTCCTTTACCGGGGGCGGCAGGAGGGAACGGCACCTCTTAAGGATGCGCTCCATGTCCCCCAGTTTCTCCACCTTTTCGCCTAGTATTCCGTAAATGACTGGCAGGTAGTAGGCAGTATTGGGGAAGCCGACTGGCTCATTGGCACCCCATTTGTCCATCGCCTGCTGCCACTTTTTTTCGGCTTGCTCCACAATCTTGTAGGCGCCCTTGATGGCGGCCGAAGCAATAATCTTGGACACGGCAAATCCTCCCTTCCGCTAAGTCAGCTCACGGCGCATCGCCATATCGTACAGCACTCTTTCTCTGGCTTTATCAATGCCCAATGCCTTGCGCTTTTTGTCAATATGGTCAATCATCAGTTTTGCCATCTTGAGCGGGTCGGGTTCAAAAGCCCACATCCCGCCATATATCCCCTCGTAGTCTTTGAACAGGTATTCGGTCAGTTCTTTACTGCCCACAGTGGGCCAGGTAACACCGAAGACGGTGAAAACGCCGGAACCGACGAAGTATTCACCGATAGCGATGGCTTTCTCACTCATCCACTCAGGTGCTGCGCCGGCAACAGGCAAATCGCTGATATCATCGCCCAGACCACCATCCTTGACCATTGCCGTTGCTGCTACCAGGATACGGCTGTTATCAATGCAAGCACCCATATGTAATACCGGCGGAATACCAACCGCCTCACACACCGAAGCTAGTCCGGCGCCGGCGTATTCTTTAGCCGCTTCGGGGACCATTAGTCCGGCTTTGGCACAAGCCATGGCGGCGCAGCCAGTCTGCAGTACCAGAATATCGTTTTTTATCAATTCCCTGACTAATGTCACATGGATATCATCGTGGGTTACTCTGGCATTACTACAGCCAACGACTCCGGCAACACCTCTGACACGACCGTTAATGATGTTATCGTTGAGGGGACGGTAAGAAGCGCGGAACATGCCTCCCAGCAGGTAGTTAATCGTCTCGTGGCTGAAGCCGGCAATCAGGTCGGTCTTGTACTTGGGGATGCGGACATTCTTGCCCCGATTGGGGAAGTTATCAATGACCGCCTTGACAATCGCCTTGGCGGATGCAATAGCGTTATGCTCATCAAACTCCATGTGGGTAGCCCCTTCAATATGGGCACGCGTGTCAGTGGTGATGACTTTGGTATGGTAACAGTTGGCGATTTCCACCAGCCCCTGCATGATGCACTGAACATCCACCACCATCGCCTCTACAGCTCCGGTAACTATCGCTAGTTCCTGCTGCAGAAAGTTGCCGGCGATAGGTATGCCGTGCCGCATCAGGATTTCATTGGCGGTACAGCACATGCCCGCCAGGTTTATTCCTTTGGCGCCTTTAGATTTGGCGTACTCAATCATCTCTGGGTCTTGCGTCACGATGGCAAGCACTTCTGCCAGATAAGGCTCGTGACCGTGGATGATGAAGTTCACCTCATCGTCTTTGAGCAC
>CAZCEF010000036.1:1685-7751 GCA_964497695.1 uncultured Dehalococcoidaceae bacterium
AATGGTTTCCGCGGTAGCGCCACAGACACCTGTCCGGCGTCTTTTCTCTTCCGGAGTCTCTACCCTGCCTTTCGGTAGCGGGACACGACAGGGTCCCATAGCACAGAGGTTACAGCAACTCCCCTCCGCCCCGATGGGACAGGGTTTTACCGTCTCAGCGCGTTCAAAGACTACCCTCGCCCCGTCCTTCGCGGCTTTATCTATCATCTCCAGGGTTGCCTGGTCAATGCTTTTTTTCTTTTCTTCCACCATAAAAGCTACCTCCCTTCCTCGCTGGTTTCTAAGGAGCAGTCAAATCAGCAATCATCTCCCGAATCAGCTTAACCGCTTCGGGATGTCTCATTATCAGTACGTCAGCACCTGCCAGCAAAAGAACCATGGCTGACATTGCTTCCAGCAATATACCTCTCTTCTTCACATCGCCCAGTCTGGGGTCTTCCGACTCAAGGATTTTGGCTTCTTTCGTCTTCCAGACCTCCTTGGCGATATTGCAGATAATCGGGAACTGGAGCTTTTCGTCCTGCTGGGTCAGGGCGGCCATTCTCATCCTTTCCATCACCGAATAGGCATACTCAATGCCGTAGCCAATGCCGCTGACGGTGGGGTCCATAATCAGTAATTCATCGGGCACGCCTAGGTTGCCGAGCAAAATATTCAGTTGCTTTGCCAGGTTGATATCAATTGGTGTTGATGCGGCGACGGTATGATGATAGCCAATTGCCGCGGCGCCAATCTTTTTATGAGCCTTTTCCTCTACCGGACCGCAAATCAGGTTCTTACCCTGGCAGACTTCAGCTACCCGGCGGAAGACCTCCGCGTCCTTCCCATGGTTGCCGGTCCCCCAGACAATGAGCGGCACGTCAATGGCGTCAGCCATCTTCTTGACCACCACCGCCGCCTCGTCAGGGCTGCGGTTCAGCCCATTGGGGTCAGTGCTTAACAGTTGCAGGCATATCATCTCCGCACCATAATCGCTGATGCATTTCTTTGCCCAGGCGACGGGGTCGCTGGCCACGCCGGCAAAAGGCTCCAGGGCGGCTTCCGCCCATTCCTCAGGAGGGCAATCGTAGACTTCCATAGCGATTCGGGGCAGATTGGGCATCTTACCTTCAAAAAGGTAGAAGGGATAGCTGGTTTCCCCGCCCACGGTGACTATCTTATCCCCTTTACCCAGCTTTACCTCTTTAATCTTGCCGGTATAGGTCGTTTTGGGAATTTCCAGAGCCATGACGCCTCCTTCCCCTAGGCGGGAGTCTTCCTTTTCTCGCTCCCGTAGCCCTCTTTGCTGTACCAATAACGCTCCGCCGTCTGCAGGTACTTTAGTTTCTCTTTGCGACTGCCGAGTTTCTGGCGCCACCTGCCCTCATTTTTCGCTTCGGGCTTACCTGGTTCATAAGTCGCCCCCAGCACCTCCACTTTTTCTCGCCCCGGGGCGTTCTTTTTCCTAATTTCAGACCCCATATTACGCCTCCTTTTTAGGCGATGCCAGCGGCCAGCTTGGCGGCTCTCACCGTATTCAGCATCAGCATGGTTATTGTCATCGGTCCTACCCCGCCCGGCACCGGAGTAATCGCTTTTGCCTTCTCCTTAACACCCTCAAAATCAACATCGCCTACCAGAATATCTTTACCTTCTGCCGTCTTGCCAATACGGTTGACGCCAACATCAATCACCACCACGCCCTCCTTGACCATATCGGCGGTTATTGCCTTGGGTCTGCCCGCAGCGACAATCAATATGTCAGCGCGGTGGGTGTGGAAGGCGATGTCCCTTGTCCCGGTATGGCAAATGGTTACCGTAGCGTTAGCCCCCGGTTTCTTCTGCAGGAGAATATTGGCGATTGGCTTACCGACGATATTGCTTCTCCCCACCACCACCACTTCCGCGCCATCAATTTTGACACCCGACCGTATCAGGAGCTGCTGGATGCCATGGGGAGTGCAGGGGATATAATCCGGCTCCCCTATTAACAGTTTACCAAGATTCATCGGGTGAAATCCATCTACGTCCTTTCTGGGGTCAATGGCATATAGGACTTCCGTCTCGTTGAGGTGCTTGGGGAGGGGCAACTGCACCAGAATCCCGTGAATCTTGGACGACTTGTTTAGTTTGTCCACCAGTGCCAGAAGCTCCGGCTGGGTGGTCTGGGTAGGGAGGTCGTGCCTCTCCGAGTAAATACCCAGGGCGAGTGACGCCTTTTCTTTCTGCCCGACGTATACCTGGGAAGCCGGGTCCTCTCCAACCAGAACGGTCGCCAGCCCCGGCACCAGATTGTGCTTGGCTTTTAGTTCCGCAATCTCCTGCTTCAATTCCTCACGGATTTGCTTGGCGATTTCAGTACCGTTAATAATCTGTGCGGTCATTTTCACTCCTTTTAAGTTTTGGTATAGACTTTAGCCGTCTTCAGCAGCCTGGTCATCATATCATCCATCGCTTTCACGGCTTTAGAATCGTCGGGCAATTCTATAAGTGGTCTCAGGGCAAGGTCATACTCATATACTGTTTCGTCCAGCGGGACAATGACCGCCGGCTCAAGCCCCAGCCGTGATAACTCCGCGCTTACCAGCGGGTCCAGTTTTTTGGGAACCATATTGATGATTACTGACTGTCTCTTGACGACAACTTTAAGCTCATCTACCAGTTCTCTCAGGCGGGCAACCGTCCGCACTCCCTTCACCGAGTGGTCGGAAATCAGCAGCAGTTCATCAACGTTCTGCGTGGTCCGCCGACTCAGGTGCTCCATTCCGGCTTCATTATCCAGCACCATATAGGCATAGTTTTCTGCCAGACGGTCCATGAATTTCCGCAGGATGAGGTTGGGGTAGCAATAGCACTTTACTCCCTCTCCCCTCCCCATCGTCACCAGGTCAAGCCCTTTACTCTCCACAATGACATCGTTCAGCTTGACTTCAAGATAAGCCTCTTTGGTCATTCCGGGTGGAATGTTAATTTTCTCCTCGTTAAAGGCGGCAATGATGGAACCAACTGTTTTACCAACTCTCAGTCCCAGGCTTTCCCCGAGGTTGGCGTTGGGGTCAGCATCAACAGCGAGAATTGGTCCCAGTCCATTCTTCAGCAGGTAGCGCAGGATGAGGCTGGTAATGGTAGTTTTACCGCTCCCTCCCTTGCCCGCAACGGCAATATTGACGCTCAAATGGTTATCCTCTGCTTTCCTTCTGTTAGCTTCTTCATTACTGAAGGGAACTCATTAGCGTTGGTATGTGGTAGGAACAGTGAAGCAATAAAGTTATTCATAAAATCAACGTTTCCACTTAATTCAACATTGGTCATCATCTGGGCAACCCGGCGGGCATCATCAAGCAGGTCGGTAGAGAAGGAAGTTAGTCTGGCACCCATCAGCGAGCCGTTGCCGATGAAGGTGAAGCGTTCCTTTGGAATATCGGGCAGAAGTCCGATGGTGATGGACTTTTCAATATTGAGACTGCTGCCAAAAGCGCCGGCAATGATAACCTGCTCAAAGTCGGCACAGCAGCTAATCCCGACACTCTTGCTCAGCGTCTGATAACCGGCGTACATCGCTGCTTTGGCGCGCATCATATTTTCAATATCAATCTCGGTGATGACAATGTCTCTGCCAATCTGGGTCTCTGGTGTCCAGGCGATGACATATTCATAGCCGTCCTCGCCGGCGCGCACTCTTTTCGTGGGCAGGTCACGGTTGAATTTACCGTTCTGACCGATTACCCCGGCTTCCAGCAGTTCGGCAACGGTGTTGATTAAGCCTGAGCCGCAGATACCTCTGGGCTTGGCGCCGCGGATGGTCCCGACTTTGGGCTCATAAGTCTGCGCGTCAATAGTGAAGTCCTGAATGGCGCCCTCGGTGGCGATGATGCCGTGCTTGATGCCACCACCTTCAAAAGCCGGTCCCGCCGAGCAGGAGGCGGTTACCATCCAGTCAGAGTTGCCGATGACAATTTCGCCGTTAGTACCGATGTCAATAAACAGGGTGAGGGTTTTTCTCTGGTGCATACCGCAGCCAATCACTCCGGAAACGATATCCCCGCCCACCCAGCTGGAAACGTCCGGAAAGGTGAAGAGATAGACCGGCTTGCTCACCTTAATCCCCAGCGACCTGGCTTCCACGGGTGGGAAGAAATTGGCGACCGGCGTGTAGGGGGTGAGGCGGAGGTACTGCGGGTTGAGCCCGAGGAGTATCTCGGTCATCGTGGTGTTACCGGCCAGCATCAAGTGACCAATGTGTCTGATGTTGACCCCGCTCTGATGGAGCAGTTCATCAATAACCTGGTTGATGGTCGTGACCACCGCCGTGTGTAACTCTTTCAGCCCGCCCGGCTTCTGCGAGTGGTTGATACGGGAGATGACATCGGCACCGTACTTAATCTGGCCGTTGTACATCAGGCTTTCGGCGGAAACGGTACCTCGGTTAAGGTCCAGGAGCTGTCCGCAGACGGTCGTCGTGCCGATGTCAAACGCCAGCGAGTAATGCTTCTGGCTGGTATTCCCCGGCTCCACTTTGATAATGGTCGGCCGGCGGCGCTCATCCTTGGTCTTGACTGCCTTGGTCAGGGTGGTTGCCGTTACCTTCCAGTCTTTCTGGCGCAGGGTGCTGGCGAGGTTTTTTACCACGCTAAAGTCCACGGCGATGTTGCTCAGGTGGCACTGCTGTTTTAGACCGCGCAGGAGGCGGGAGAGGTCACTTATCTGGTCATCAAGGGTGGGGGGTGGCAATTCCACATAGCACTTGCTGAGAGGCGGTTTATATTGCCAGCCGGTGGCTACAGTTTGGGCGGCGACTTTCCTTTCCCGGGTCAGGACCGCCTTCTCCAGCCGCGACTCTACCGGAATAGAGACGGATAAATCGGTGAGCACCCTGCTCTGGCAGGCTTGTCTGATACCTTTGTTGAACTCTTCGTCGGAGAGGCGTTGGGTGCGGGTGGTCGCCACTTCGCCTTTTTCCATGACCATCTTACACGTGCCGCAGGTGCCTTGCCCCCCGCACGAGGCATAGATACGCACCCCCGACCTCCGGGCGATGTCTAGAAGGTTCTCGCCTGGAATGGCGAAGGTATCAATGTTGTCCGGCTCGAAGTGGACTCTTAGCCTTTTTTCTGGCAAATTCCTTGCCATTTAACCTCTCCACTCTTAGTCTACATCGTGCAGTCCCTTGACCTTCCCGGTCTTAACATCAACGTCTACTCTTCTAAAGGCGGGGTCGGAACTGGTCCCTGGCATCAGGCTGATAGTGCCAGCGCACGGGCAGAGGAACTTGGCACCGGAGTAGATGAGCACATCGCGAATGGGCAGAGCCCAGCCTTTGGGGGTGCCTTTCACTGTGGGGTCGTGAGTGAGGCTCAGGTGGGTCTTGACCATCATCGTGGCATACTCATCAAACTTTGGGTCAGCCTCAAACGCCTTGGCTTTCGTCTCTGCCTCAGGGCTCCAGGCAACGCCATCCGCGCCATAGACTACTTTGGCAATCTTCTCCACGCGTTCGCGCAGTTTCATTGACATCGGATAGAGGAACTGGAAGTTAGTCCTGTCATTACAGGCATCAATGACCGTGTCAGCAAGCTCCAGAGCGCCCTCGCCGCCCTTTGCCCAGTGCTCGGAAACGGCGCAACGTGCCCTGGCGGCTTCCACCGCTTTTTTCACCATAGAGACCTCAGCTTTGGTGTCGGTGGGGAAGGAATTGATGCAGACGACTGGATTGATGCCCGAAGTCTTGATGGTGTTGATGTGATGCAGGAGATTGGGTATCCCCTTCTCTAAAGTTTTCAGGTTCTCTTTAGTATATTCGTCCGGTAGCGGCACGCCTGGGGTCACTTTAGGTCCGCCGCCGTGCATCTTGAGTGCCCGGATGCTAGCCACCAGTATGGACACGTTTGGCTTTAGACCACTGTAGCGGCACTTCACATTCCAGAACTTCTCAAAGCCAATATCGGCGGCAAAACCGCTCTCGGTAACATGGTAATCAAACATCTTTAACCCCAGTTTATCGGCAATAATGGAAGACTGCCCTACGGCAATGTTAGCGAAGGGTCCAGCATGCACCATCACCGGCTGGTATTCCACGGTGCAGCAGAG
>CAZCEF010000036.1:7851-9891 GCA_964497695.1 uncultured Dehalococcoidaceae bacterium
TCAAGTCGGCGCATTCCCGATAACCGAGCCAGTTGCTCATCATCATAATTGCGCTCGTGCTGCATCCGTGAGGTGAGCGCAACCATCGCCAGATTGTGGGCATTCATAATGTCATTAATATCGCCCGTAAGTCCCATGGAGAATTCGGTCATCGGGATGAGCAAGGCGTTGCCACCACCGGCCGCCGTGCCTTTGATGTTCATCGTCGGACCGCCGGAAGGCTGGCGGATGCAGCCACCCACGCTCTTACCCCGCTTCCCCAAGCCCTCAATAACACCCATCGTGGTAGTGGTCTTGCCTTCACCCAGTGGCGTCGGCGTAATGGCGGTTACCTCAATATATTTGCCATCTGGCTTACTCTTCAGGCGCTCATAGATTTTCAAGAAATTAAGTCGGCAAATTCTACCGTAGGGAAGCACCTCATCCTTTCGCAAGTTCAGTCTTTCCGGCCATTCGTTAGGGGTCGGCATGTTTGCCTCTGCGGCTTCGGCAATCTGCCACTCTTTCATTTTGGTTGCGTCGTAGGGCACAAAAACCTCCTTCTTTTATTAATTTTAATTTAGCCTTGATTGCTGGGTAACCGGCACCAGTTTGCTGAAGATTTTCCTGACCGCGCTGACAACTTTCTGGCTCGCAGTGGCGACCGGCTGGTTTGCCAGGTCAGCATCCACTATTGCCTGGTCATAGGGGATAAAACCGAGGAATTCAAAGCTCGGCAGGCTAGAAATCAAAAACTCTCGGTCGGATTCTTGACGGATTTTGTTGCCGACAATAGCGATGTTCTTGAGCCCGATGTCCTCTGCCAGCCTTTTGATGGTGCGGGCGGTCTCCAGACTCCGCCGCCCCGGCTCCACCACCACAATTAATTTGTCCACGGCGCTAGCGGTGGCTCGCCCCAGGTGCTCAATACCGGCTGCCATGTCCATAATCACGACCTCATTCCTTGACAGGAGCAGATGGTTGATCAAAGCCCTGAGCAGGACATTCTCCGGGCAGTAGCAACCGCCACCTCCCTTCTTAATCTGACCCATAACCATTAATTTAATGCCGTCCAGTTGCTGCCAGTACTTCTCGGGCAGGTCATCCACCTTGGGGTTGAGTTTGAAATAGATGCCACTTTGACCTGCTTTTGTGCCTGTCCTTTCCGCAATAAGCTCTTTCATTTCGGAAATGGGGATAATTTTTTCGGGGTGGGGAAGTCCGAGGCTGGCAGCTAAATTGGCATCCGGGTCAGCATCAATTGCCAGCACTGAGTAACCCGAATCGGCAAATTCACGAGCGAGCAGTGAAGCTAGTAAGGTCTTGCCTACTCCGCCTTTACCACTGACCGCTATCTTCATTAACTTCTCTTCAGGTCTTGTTTAGCTGAGATTTCTGGGCAATTTACCGTGCTTTTCAGGCAAAAACCACACTATTTTAGCCCTATCTATATGATAAGTCAATAATGTGTACTGCTCTAAGCCACCATTCTTAGCTTCAGACGGTAAGGGTTGACAGATGCTTTATCCGCTTGAGCATGTTGGGATGAGTGGTGAAAAGCTCCAGTAGCTTGTGAGATGCTCCCAGCCGCATCTCTTTCTGGCGTAGCGCCATGAGTTCATCGTAGTCAATAGTGCCGCTCATATCCCGGTCAACCTGGGCTAGTTCTCTAATCTCATGCCATGCCCGGGATGGGTCATTGACGAAGAAAGCCTTGACCCCCTCCACCCGCCTCATTTCGGGGTTGTTCGCCATCTTGGCATTGCCGTAAACGAGTTTGTAGAGTGCCGACGCCAGTTGATGCGGCATATTGCCCAAGCGCACACTGCCCAGGTCGGCGTAGTACTCACGTATTCTTGAGCCATAGAGCACCAGCAGATTGGTGATGAAGTAGAGAAGAAAAGCCGCCAGCCCGACGAGCGCCGCGTAGTTCCCTTCTCCTCGCCGGCTTGAGCGCATTGAGCCGCCCCACATCGTGCTCCAGGCAATCCAGTACATTACCAGTGGTATCACTGAAATCAGTGTGATGATTGCCATATCGCGATGCTTGATGTGGGAAAT
>CAZCEF010000037.1:0-9830 GCA_964497695.1 uncultured Dehalococcoidaceae bacterium
TTGAGGTCGCCTTGAACGAACTTAATTTTATCTTTGATATCAGCCAGCCGTTCCAGTCTGGGCGTGGTGGCGAAGAGGACGACCTCCTCTCCCCTTTGCACCAATCGGCGGGCGAGCGCCGAACCCAGAAAACCGGTGCCGCCGGTAATCAGAATGGGCATCTTTTTCCTCGCTATACAGGAAGCCTTCTGTCCTTCAGCAGAGGTAGCATTTGGCGAGCCTGGTGAACTTCGCTGAGGTCAATTTCCGCTTTGACCACTCTTTCGTAAAGTCCGGCGCTGGCGAGGCGTTTGCCCCACGGGTCAACGATGGCGCTGTGCCCGGCGAAGGGATTGTCCCGGTTGTTTCCACCAACATCCGCTGAGATGAGGAAGCACTGGTTTTCGCTGGCGCGGACGTGGCAGTAAGCACGCAGGTCATCTAGTCGGGCGAGGGGCCACGCGGTGGGGTGAAGGAAAATTTCAACACCGTGCTGGATAACCAGCTTGCGGAAGAACTCAGGGAAGCGCAGGTCGTAGCAGACGCTCAAGCCGAGGACACCGAGCTCAGTCTTGACGGCAACTAGCTTATCACCCGGTTTGAACATTTCGGGCTCTTTCGCGCCCATAGCGCCAATAAGATGCATTTTGCGGTAGGTAGCCATGACTTTCCCGCGTGGGTCGAGCATAACGGCGGTATTATGGAGGTTATCACCATCGCGCTCAATGATGCTGCCCGCCAGAATGTAGGCATTCAACTTTCGCGCCTTTTCGGCAATACGGCTGACCACTGGTCCAGGTATCTGTTCGCTTGATTGGTGATAAACGTCATAAGACCAGACACCCACATACCACAGCTCCGGCAAAACAATCAGGTTGCAATCAGCCGCCGAATCAACCAATTTCTCCGCCCGGGCAACGCGGTCCTCATTAGTATCTTTATCATCGTGCCAGATTTGTATCGCCGCTACCTTTATCATGTTTTCTCTCCTTTAGTTTTACTCTTACCGGCGCGCTGATAGAATTTTGCCGGTGCCTTCCAGATATCTTTGTAGTGCCACTGAATACAGAGTTCGCCGGCTTTCTTGGGCGGGAAGTTAATCCAGAAGGGATAGCCGTGCTGTTCAATCGCCATCACTTCGGCCGCCAGCGAGCAATGAGAGCAGTAGTAGTTGACCTTGCTTTCGCCGGAGGACCAGGCATAGGGCTTTTTCGTCCGACCACTTCCCTCTTTTGCCGCGAGATAGCCGCCAGTATCGCAGGGAATCTTAAAGATAAATTTTTCGTCGTCCTCCTCAATCTCAAAGTTTACCCCGTGTCTAACTGCCCAGGCGTAAACTCTATCCTTTATTCTTTCCTCGGTGGTCAACCTCGGAAACTTACGGGCGAAAAGAGGCATCAGCGTCCGACTGCAAATCTCCCGCATCAACTCGTCAACAGCTTCCTCGCCGGCTTTCTGGGCAAGCGCAGTGAGCGAGGCATCAATAAAGTCCATCAGAACGCCTCTGAGCTGGTAGACATTTTTGACGGCTTCCTCCAGGAAGCTTTTCGCCTTCTCCTTGTCTCCTTTATCAACGGCTTTGCGCAACTTATCCCAGATAGAAGTGCCGAGTTCCTTTAATTCGTCTTTCTTCATGAATTCACCGCCTTTCAGAATGCTCAGAACGATTAGTAATCTTAAGTCTCTCGTGTCTGGTTGTCAACCTGAATTTACCCTCATGTTGTTTATCTGGTATAAAATAGCTAAAATTGGATAGACTTTATTCTTAATTAAGAAGTACTGCTGATTGTCCGGCTGGCGGCTAGAACGGTCGCCAGAACGTTCTAGATGCAATTTTAGGAGGTAATTGCCCATGAGACTCCTTTTTGTCGCCGCCGAAGCCAGCCCGCTGGCTAAAGTGGGTGGACTGGCTGATGTTATTGGCTCATTGCCTAATTCTCTCGCCGGACTCGGACACGAGGTCCGGATAATGCTGCCGCAATACGGCAGTATTAACACAGACGAGTTCCCTCTGGTTACGGTGCGGGACAGATTTGATGTTGTCGCGGGCGCAAAAATGGAATCAGCCTCACTGAAAATTGCCAGTGTCAAGAAGGTCTTTGCCTACCTGATTGGAAATGACCAGTACTTTGGTGGCAATGAGATTTATGGTAAGGATGACCTGAATCGTTTCCTGTTCTTTTCACGGGCGGTGTCCGCCATACTGCCTCACCTGGGTTGGAAGCCAGACGTAATCCATTGCCACGACTGGCATACTGCCTTATTGCCGATGTGGCTGAAAAAGAGATGTGCTCCCTATGCTACCGTCTTTACCATTCATAACCTTGCTTATCAGGGGGCATTCGGCGAGAACTTTCTGGAGGTTTCTGGCTTGAAGGAGGACTGGAAAGATTATCCGGCTGGTGCACCCCCACCGCCCGATAATTTCTTGTGCCCGGGGATTCTGTGGGCGGACCTGGTCACCACGGTCAGCGAGACCTATGCCAGGGAGATTCTAACTCCGGAGTACGGTGCCGGATTAGACCACCTGCTGCGCTATCGGCAGAACGACCTGATAGGCATTGTCAATGGCATTGATTACGAGGAATATGGTCCAGAAAAAGACCCCTACATTCCAGCCAAGTTTAGTTCGTCAAATTTAGCCACAAGGGTTACCAATAAGTTAGCTCTGCAAAAGCAATTCAACCTGCCTCAGGACGCGGAAATTCCGGTAATCGGGATGGTGCAGCGACTTGATGAGCAGAAGGGCTTTGACATCGTGGGGGAAGCGATTGACACCATTCTTCAGGAAAAGGTGCAACTGGTGATAGTGGGGCGGGGCAGGGAGCACTACGAGACCGAGTTGACCGAAATTGCCACTAGGTATCCGCAGCAGATGGGTCTCTTTATCGGCTTTGACGAAGCAATAGCGCGATTAGTTTATGCTGGCTGTGATATGTTCCTGATGCCATCACTTTATGAGCCGTGCGGTCTGGGCCAAATGATTGCCATGAGATATGGTGCCGTGCCGGTAGTGCGCCATACCGGGGGGCTCGTGGATACCGTGTCTGAATTATCGCTTGACCTTTCCAGGGGGAATGGCTTTGTCTTTAAGGAGTATACTCCGGAAGCTCTGATTTCTACCGTGGCGAGAAGCCGAGAAGCTTACCGGAATAGGAAAGCGTGGACACAATTGATGCAGCGGGTGATGAAGCTGGACTTCTCCTGGCAGAATTCCGCCAAAAAATATGAGTCAGCCTACCGGCGAATTGTGGGCTCTGTCAAGCAAGTGACCAAACAATAGACTGGGAGTCTGTTACGCCACGCTGTACAATTCGGTGTTGGTTCTTCCTTAGATTGCTTACCACAGGCTATACTATCACTCAAAAAGAACAGCACCGAGTTTCTGGTATCTCCCGGCGCCGTGGTTTGATGCGGGACTATTTACTTCTTTTCTTCAAACTCTCGTCCGAAGGACTCCTCTTTCTTAGAGAACCAGATGGAGACGAGTATTGCCAGAATACCAATTGCTGATACGGCGATGGTGACGGGAGTAAGCCCTCTCTCTTGGAAGCCAACACCAGCTACCTGCACGACCATCATTGACGCGGCGATGACCGAGACCAGGTTAATGACTTTAATCAGGGGGTTCAGGGCGGGACCCGCCGTATCTTTAAGTGGGTCGCCCACCGTATCGCCAACCACACCCGCTTTATGGGCATCCGAGCCTTTACCGCCGTAAAGCCCATCTTCAATCGTTTTCTTGGCGTTGTCCCAGGCACCACCAGCATTCGCCATGAAGACTGCCAGCAATTGCCCAACAAGGATTACCCCACCCAGGAACCCTGCCAGTGCCTCAAGCCCGAAGAGAAAACCGATGACTATTGGGGAGATTATGGCAAGCAGAGCTGGGGTGAGCAGTTCCTTCTGGGCGGCGCCGGTGCAGATGGAGACCACCTTGCCATAGTCGGGGTCAACGGCGCCTTCCCAGACGCCTTTAACATTAGCGAACTGATAGCGGACTTCGTTGATGATAAAATAGGCGGCTCTTCCCACAGCGCGAATGGTGAGACTACTGAAGAGGAAGGGGATTGAGCCACCGATGAGAAAGCTGACGAAGACCTTCCATTGAATCAGGTTGATGGTTTGCAGTTCGTAGTCTTCATAGAAGGCGGCAAACAGAGCAACCGCTGCCAGAACCGCCGAGGCAATAGCGATGCCCTTGGTGATAGCTTTAGTGGTATTACCGACCGCATCAAGGTCAGCAAGAGTCTGGCGCGCTTTCGGCTCTAGCCCAGACATCTCAGCGATGCCGTTGGCGTTATCGGAAACCGGACCGAAGGCATCCATAGAGATGTTGTTGCCAGTGAGCGTGAGCTGACCAATACCGCAGAGAGCAACGCCGTAAAACACGTAGATGATTTCACTACCACGCCAGATTATCGCTGAGCCGATGATTGACAGAGCAATCACAATGATTGCCATCACGGTGCTTTCGTAGCCGACGGCGAGACCGGAGAGAATCGTTGTCGCCGGTCCAGTCTTGGTTGACTTGGCGATTTCTTTGACCGGCGTGCGCTCAGTATGGGTGTAGTAGTCGGTGAGATAGTTAATGGCGACTGCCAGTGCCACGCCGATGGCGGTTGCCCAGAAGAAGCGGGTGTCGCCGCAATAGAAAATAGCGAAGAGCAGGAAGGAGATTATTGAAATCGCCGCTGCCAGCCAGTAACCGCGGTGAATCGCTTTCATGGCGTTTTCACCTTCGCGGAGGGCGCGCACGGAGTAAGTACTAATGATGGAAGAGAAAACACCGGCGGCGCGGACCAGAAGCGGGAAGATAATCCAGAAAAGCTGTCCCGTGCTGACCGTAAGCAAAAGACCGAGAATCATCGCAGAGACGATGGTAACCTCATAGGACTCAAAAATATCGGCGGCCATTCCGGCGCAATCACCCACATTGTCACCAACGAGGTCGGCAATTACGGCGGCGTTGCGCGGGTCGTCTTCGGGGATACCTTTTTCCACTTTGCCAACAAGGTCAGCACCCACGTCAGCCGCTTTAGTATAGATACCACCGCCAACGCGCATGAAGAGCGCAAGCAGAGTACCGCCAAAACCGAAGCCGAGAAGCACCAGAGGGGCGTCTCTGAAGAAGATTATGAAGATAATTGTGCCACCGAGGAGCCCCAGCCCGTCGGTGAGCATACCGGTAATCGTGCCGGTGCGGTAGGCGATTTTGAGCGCCTGGGTGAAGCTACTGCGGGCGGCCTGGGCAACTCGGACATTCCCCTGAAGTGCCATGTTCATGCCGATATAGCCAACCATCGCCGAGAATAAGGCACCCATCAGGAAACCACCCGCCCGCCCCAGCCCGATGAGCCATTTGGGGTTGTTATAGACTGAAGTGCCGCCGGCAAACCATCCGGTAAAGAAAACGAAGATGGCTAAGGCGAAGATGAGGAGCAGGATGGTACGGAACTGGCGCATCAGGTAGGCATTGCCACCAGTGCGGATTGCTTTGGCAATATGCTTCATCTTATCATTACCTTCAGGTTCCTGGAGAATCTGGCGGGTGAGGAAGGCGGCATAAAGCAAGCCGAGAATGGCAATGACCAGTACCCCGATAAGAGCATACTTCTCAAAGGTTGTGGCAACACGGAAGCCTTCAAATAGTGTAATTGGCATTTAGACTCCTCTCGATTTGACTGACCAATCTGATTATTATAGCAGATAGACAATGAAAAAAGTCAAGAAAGGTGAAATATGTTTATTTGCGTACTTACTCAATAACGCAATTGCGCAATTACTCTTTTAAGGAGCTCCTCATCGGTCTTGACTCCCCGAACATCAAGCTTACTGCTACGGAACGCGCGCACCATGGCTTCTATCAGTCTGGTCTTGCTCAGCTTCTTCCCCCCGCTGAACTTGGCGGTTGATGCCAGATTTTCTAGGTAAGCGTCTTCTTCCCGAGCCAGGAACACGGACAACTTGATTGTGTTCGGGGTGGAAGGTTCAGGGAGCCTTAACCGTTTCGCTGGTAGCACTTTTTCGGGCTTGGGTGGCGGTTTGTCAAGTCCGGTAAGGCGGTCCAGGGCGTTTCCGTAAGCAATTTCCTCGGTGATGCTAACTCTTTTCATAAATCACCTCTTTTGCCAGTAGTCGGTAGGCAGTGGCACCCTCGGAATCCGGGGCGTAGGTAAGAATGGACTGTCCAGCGGCGGGGGCTTCCTTAAATCGGACGCTGGTGGGGATGCAGGTGTCAAAAACTTTAATTCGGTTGCTGAAGGCACGCTTGGTAACATCAATGACTTCTTTGCAATGGAGGGTACGGGGATTGGTCATCGTGAACAGGATGCCCAGGATTTCAAGATCTGGATTGATTCTGTCCTTGACACGGATAATCGTGCTGAGCAGGAATGCCAGCCCCTTCATCGCCAGGAAATCAGCTTGGAGTGGGATAAGAACTCTGTCGGCGGCAGAAAGGGCATTGATAGTCAGCAACCCGAGGCTGGGCAGGCAGTCAACAAGAATGAAATCATAGGCGTTACGTATTGGCTGAATCATCATCTTCAATAACTGCTCGCGCTGTGGGGCGTTGACAAGGTCAAGCTGTGCCTGGGAAAGCTCCATGTTAGCCGGAGTCAAGTCAATGTTAGGATTAGAGGTCGGGAGAGTAACATCCGTTATGGAGGGGGTATGGTGCTGATTCATAGTTGCCGCAAGGACATCGAAAATAGTTTTCTTGATAGTCTCCGGATTAAAGCCCAGGCTGATGGTAAGGCTGGCTTGGGGGTCCCAATCAATGAGCAGGACACGTTTATGGTATTCGCTCAAACCCTGGGCAAGGGCGGCGGCGGTGGTGGTCTTGCCCACGCCGCCTTTCTGGTTGGCGATGCAGATTACCGGCATTTGTCGTTTATTATAACTCAATTGCGTAATTACGTCAATACTCTTTTGCGTAATCAAGGATATGCGCAATTACTTAACTGCGGGAATTGGGCTAAGCCAATTACTTTTTGTTTCGAAGTGGGATAAATTATTGAGCCGTTGACTGGGTAAATCGCTTCAAGAAACGTGGTCACCCGGTCCTGCCTGTCGTTATCAGCGGTGTTATAAAATTTCTAAATAAAATACCTCTGGGGCAAAGGTTATCAAATAATAACTTGACGCCTCCGTGAATTATGGGAGAAGGCGATTGACGGGATGCTAGAAGAGGGCGTCGTCAAAGCTGGGTAATGCGCAATTGCGCAAATCCGTAAAAGCACATGATTCGGGCGAGATGAAACCCGTAATTGGGCTTGTTATAATGTAAGCGTTATGGACAGCAAAAGTTTGGAACTGCTGGAATTTCCTCAGATAAGGGAGATACTTGCCGGGTTTACCTCCTTTTCCGCGAGCCGGGAACTGGCACTCAATCTTCAGCCGCTGAGCGATTACGACCAGATTTTGCTCCGGCTGAAACAGTCCACCGAAGCTCGTCAGGTGTTGTCACTAGAGCCGGGTTTCTCCATTGGTGAGGTTAAAGATGTCCGTGAGACGGCGAAGCTGGCGACGCTGGGCAAGATACTTGAACCCAAAGACCTGGTGGAGATTGGGCAGACGCTGGCAGCGATGAGCCAGTTGCGCCGCAGTTTGAAACTAATTGCTTCGGAATTCCCATTATTGTGGGCTATTGCGGACGGTATTGTTGAGCTGAAGCCTTTAGAGAAGGAGATTGGTCGGTGTATTGCACCCAACGGGGAAGTGAACGACCACGCCTCGCCGGGCTTGGCTATGGTAAGGCAGAAGTTAAGAGAGATTCGGGGGCAGATGCTGGAACGTCTGGAAGCCATAATGCGTTCACCGCGAGGTCGGCGGATAATTCAGGAGCCGTTAATTACCGAGCGAGAGGGCAGATATGTCATTCCGGTCAAGATTGAGATGCAGAGGGAAATAAAGGGCGTCGTGCATGATGTTTCCAATACCGGCGCTACGGTGTTCATTGAGCCGCTGGTAACGCTGGAGATGGGTAACGAGCTCAGGGAGCTGGTGGGAGAGGAACAAAGAGAGGTAGAAAGGATTTTACGAATTTTAAGTGCCCAGGTCGGTGCCCACGAAGCGGAAATTTCCCGGAGTATCGCTCTGGTGGCGGAACTGGACTTAGCCTTAGCCAAAGCGAGGTATGCCCTGAAGGTCAAAGGTAGTGAACCCATATTGACCATGTTTGAAGAAAAGAAGCTTGGGAGATATAACGGTGTTCTGAAACTGGTTGAAGCAAGGCATCCACTGCTGAAGGGAAAAGCAGTGCCACTTTCGGTGGAGATGGGGAAAGACTTCACCATCTTGGTGATTACCGGACCGAACACCGGCGGCAAGACGGTTGCTCTCAAGACCATCGGCTTGCTCAGTCTGATGACGCTGGCAGGCATACCCATCCCCGCCGCTCCGGAAAGCAGCATTCCCCTCTTTGACGGTATTTTCGCCGATATTGGTGACGAGCAGAGTATTGAGCAAACTCTGTCTACCTTCAGCTGGCATATGGGGAATATCGTGCGCATCACCAATAATGCTACGGAGAGAAGTCTGGTGCTTCTTGATGAGCTAGGCACGAGCACTGACCCTGCCGAAGGTTCGGCACTGGCTCGCTCCATCCTGCTCTATTTCTTATCACACGGGACGATGACCGTCGCGACCACACACTTCAGCGACCTTAAAGCTTTTGCCCACACCACTCCCGGATTTCAAAATGCCTCCCTTGATTTTGACCCGGTGACACTGGCGCCAACCTATCATCTTACCGTGGGGATTCCCGGTGGCAGTAACGCCCTGGCGACCGCTTCCCGTCTGGGCTTATCTCCCGCAGTTATTGACAAAGCACGAGATATGCTCGGTAAGGGGACAGAGGAACTTGAATCGCTTCTTGCTGGTTTGATGGCTGAGAAACAAAAAATGCAGGCTATCCGGATGGAACTGGAAAAGGCGAAAAAGGAGTTGGAAAAACGAAGCACCGAGCTGGACAGCCGCCGGCAAGAAATAAAGGCAGAAGAGCGGCGGCTAATTCAGGAAAGTCGGGATAAAATTATCCGTGAGGTGGCGGAACTGCATAAGGAGATCCGCCAGGCATCTTCAGAACTAAGGCGGGCAAAAACAAGGGAGCGGCTTGAGCAGGCTAAGGTAACTACCACAGCGGTGAGGGAGCGACTGAAGAGTGGCATCTGGGAGGAAAAGGCGGCGGTGGGCGATGAGGAAGCCGGGCGTATTGCGGTTGGTGATACGGTCTGGGTGAAGGATGCCAGTTTAACGGCGAAAGTACTTTCTGTCTCTCCAGAAACGCAGGAGGTGGAGGTTCAAGCCGGTCGATTCAGGCTAAAGCTGGGCTTTGACAGTGTGGAAAAGGTCACTCAAGCGGCCGAGGCAACCCCTGAAGTGGTACCGATTACTAGACAGAGAGAACCACGCACGGTATCGCGGGAACTTGATTTGAGAGGGAAACGCGCTGAAGAGGTAGAATGGGCAGTGGACAATTATCTTAACGCCGCCTCAGCAGCTAATCTGGGTGAAGTCCGTATCATCCATGGTGTCGGCACTGGTACGGTGAGACGGATTGTCCGGGATCTTCTGGCAAGTCACCCTCTGGTCAAATCCTTCCGTTCGGGCGGCAGGGGTGAGGGTGGCGATGGCGCAACTATCGTCAAACTGTAGGCAGAGATGCAAGAGCTAAGGCGAATAGTCCTCAGTCGGCATAAAATGCTCGCCTATCTGGATGAATTAGAGCAAAGCGACGATATAACAGTGTCTTTTTATATCTCCCCGGGGCTCAGGCGAGCGGAGGACTTGTTCGGGGAAGTCATTGATTCGGAGCTTATTCCCACCGATTTAGCCAAGATAGTTGC
>CAZCEF010000038.1:0-1117 GCA_964497695.1 uncultured Dehalococcoidaceae bacterium
CTGGAGCTATTCGCCAAGGACGTGCCGGTAACCGTGAACAATTTTGTCTTTCTGGCGCGCGAGGGGTATTATGATGGCTCAACCTTCCATCGCGTGCTACCCGACTTTATGGCGCAGGGAGGCGACCCCACCGGTACTGGGATGGGCAATCCGGGCTACAAATTCAATGATGAGTTTACTCAGCACAAGCACGGTGCTGGCGCCCTGTCAATGGCAAACGCTGGTCCCAATACCAACGGCAGTCAGTTCTTTATCACCTATACACCTCAGCCCGCACTTGACGGCAAGCATTCCGTCTTCGGGCAGTTAATTGAGGGGATGGATGTCCTCAAGAAATTAACGCCGCGCGACCCCAGCCAGAACCCGCAATTTCCCGGCACGAAGATAATCAGGATAACTATTGAGGAAAGCTAAACGGGTACGCCTAATGCTCTTAACAGTCCGCGCAAGCCGTAATAGCCGGCGTAGGCTACCGTCAGACCTTTAATGGTTTTGCCCGCCCAGCAAATGACGAAGTACTTCCTGATACTGAAGCGGAGGGCGCCAGCCGCTAGGGCGGCGGGATAGAAGAAAGGATTAATGACGGCGGCCAGCAGGAAAAGTGTCAGCGAGCCTCTCTTGTGCATCTGGTTCATCATGCGCTCGTAAGCCACCTGGAGTTTGCCGTGGATACCTTTGGCGATTGCCACCCCACCCCCATAACCGGTCATGTAAATAGAGAGAGCGCCTAAAGTCTCCCCCAGACCAGCGACAATGCCGAGCAGCCAAGTATACTTTAGCGCTCCACCCAGGGCAAAGACCACCGCCAGCATCGGTATCGGAATAATAATGGTGGCTCCACCCAGGATACTGATAATAAAAGCACCGAGGTAACCGTACCCGCCCAGTCCTTCAATAACATGGCGATAGTAGATAACGGCAGCCGCCATGAGCAAAGTAAGTATGACGCCGACAATGCCCAGAATAAGGGCTATCTTAACACCACCCGGCTTCCTCCCGCTATCTGTGTTAACTTCGGCTATCAGAAGCCCTCCTCGGGAAATCTGATTATTTTCTGGGGGTATTATAGCGCATCAAGGGGTCAGACGACTACTTTAGCCGTTACTTTCGTGGTAAA
>CAZCEF010000038.1:1217-9730 GCA_964497695.1 uncultured Dehalococcoidaceae bacterium
TTGACCATCAGCTCCACGATGCTTCTAATTTGCTCTGGAGTCAGTTCATGGAAGACAATGATCTCATCAAGGCGGTTGAGGAACTCGGGGCGAAAGATTTTTCTGACCTCGCCCAGGACCTTTTCCTTCATCGCCTCGTAGCTCTCTTTTTGTGCCTTTGCCTTGTCTTTGGGTGTGGCAAAACCGAGGGCGCTTTCTCGCTTGATGAGTTCAACGCCGGCATTGCTGGTCATGATGACGACGCAGTTCTTAAAGTCAACCGTGCGACCATGACCATCGGTGAGCCGACCGTCATCCATAATTTGAAGCAGGGTATTGAAGACCTCCGGATGCGCTTTTTCAATCTCATCCAGCAGGATAACGCGATAGGGTCGGCGTCTGACTGCCTCAGTGAACTGCCCACCTTCCTCAAAACCGACGTATCCCGGCGGTGCGCCGATGAGCCGGGCGACGGTGTGCTTCTCCTGGTACTCGGACATGTCCAGACGCACCATAGCGTTCTCATCGTCAAAGAGGAACCAGGCAAGAGTGCGCGCCAGTTCGGTCTTTCCCACGCCGGTCGGACCGAGGAACATAAAGCTACCGATGGGTCGTTTCGGGTCTTTCAGCCCGGCACGACTTCTCCGTATTGCCTCAGAGATGGCGGCAACGGCTTCTTCCTGGTTTATCAGACGTTCGTGGAGTCTTTCCTCCATATGCAGCAGCTTTTGTGCTTCACCCTCAAGCATCTGGGAGACCGGAATGCCCGTCCAGCTGGAAATGAGTTCCGCGATATGTTCGCTGGAGACCATTTCCTCAATTTTCGCCTTCTTGAGCCAGGTTTTCTTGGCTTCGTTGTATTCTTTTTCCAGGGGCAATCGCTCCGCCCTCAGTTGTGCCGCCTTTTCGTACTCCTGGCGCTGGGAAGCGGCTTCCTCTTCATTGGTGATTTGCTTTATCTTCTGCTCCAGGGACTGAATGTCGGGCGGGGCACTTTCGGCATCAATATGCAGTTTGCTTGCCGCCTCATCAATCAGGTCAATGGCTTTGTCCGGTAGATGACGGTCAGCGATATAGCGGTGGCTGAGGCGGGCGGCGGCTTCCAGAGCCTCGTCGCTGATCTTAATCTTGTGGTGGGCTTCGTACCTCGGGCGCAGCCCTTTGAGCATTTCTAGGGTCTGCTCAACAGTTGGCTCGCTGATAAAAACTGGCTGGAGACGGCGTTCCAGTGCCTTGTCCTTCTCAACGAACTTGCGGTATTCATCCAGAGTGGTCGCGCCGATACACTGTAGCTCGCCATGTGCCAGGGCGGGTTTGAGCATATTGCTGGCATCAATAGCACCCTCGGCGGCACCAGCACCTACCACGGTATGAATCTCATCAATGAACAGGATAATCTCCCCCTTTGATTGACGGACTTCATCCATCACCGCCTTGAGGCGCTCCTCAAATTCGCCGCGGAACTTGCTGCCGGCAACTAGTGACCCCATATCAAGGGCAATCACCCGGCGTCCCTTAAGGGAATCAGGGACATCATCGGCGGCAATTTTCTGAGCCAGACCTTCGGCAATCGCTGTTTTACCCACACCGGCTTCACCGACAATAACCGGGTTATTCTTGGTGCGGCGGGTAAGTATCTGCATCACCCGCTTGATTTCCTGCGCGCGACCGATGACTGGATCAAGTTTACCCTGTCGGGCAAGCTCGGTAAGGTCACGCCCGTACTTCTCCAGCGAGCGGTATTTGCTTTCGGCACGGGAGTCGGTAACACGATGTCCGCCACGAAGTTTCTGCAGGGCTTTGTACACTCCTTCCTTGTCCACACCGAAGCGCTTGAGGATACCGGCGGCTTCGCTCTTCTCCTCACTGACGATGGCAATGAGAATGTGCTCGGTGCTGATGAATTCGTCCTTAAAGCGGTCGGCTTCGGCACTGGCATTGGTTAGGAGCTGGGCGACACGTGGGGTGGCATAAATTTGCCCCGTCTCAAAGGTAACTTTGGGTACCCTTGCTAGGATGGCTTCTACCTGGGCTCGGATAGTGTCAATATCAGCGTTAAGCTCTTTCAGAATATCGCTCACCAGCCCTCTCTCCTGCTGCAGCAGGGCGAGCAGAACATGTTCCACATCCCACTGGCTGTGTTTGTACTGGCGGACAAGCTCCTGGGACAGCGCCAGTGCTTCCTGTGCCTGCTCGGTAAATCTTTCCTGTCTCATTTATCCTCTTCCCTCACTCGGTTAAGTTCGTCTTCAAGTTGCTTCAGTTTTCCCTGGAGCTCGGTCATCCTTTGCATCAAGCGCAAGACGACTTCCACGCCTGCTAGGTTGACGCCCATATCGTCCACCAGCGTTTTGACACGTCGGAGCAGGGCGATATCTCTTTCTGAGTACAGACGACGCCCCTTCGTGCGGTGCGGCTCAATTATGCCAATCTTCTCATAGTAACGCAAGGTGTAAGTTGGGCAGTCCAGAATCCTGGCAGCGACACTAATCACATAACGTGGTTCAATACTTTCTCTATCCATTATAGCATCACCCTTACTTAACTGGAGCGTAGCTCAGCTAAGCGTTTAAATAATTTCTTTTCTTCTTCAGAAAGGTTAGTCGGCACAGTGACATTCACCCTGGCGAAAATATCCCCGCGAGTAGAATGACCAAGATGCGGCATTCCTTGCCTCGCGAGTCGGAAGACTTTACCGTTCTGAGTTTCGGCGGGGATTTTGAGTGCCAGCTTACCTTTAGGAGTCGGTACCCGGGCTTCGCCACCCAGCATCGCCACCGTTAAGGGGACGGATATATCCACATACAGGTCATCGCCCTTGCGTTCAAAAGAGGGGTGGGGCTGGACCGAGATTATCAGGTAAAGGTCCCCGGCGGCGCCATCATATCCCGGTTGTCCCTTGCCGGCAAGTCGGATGCGGGAACCATTCTGGACTCCCGCCGGAATCTTGACCTTAAGCCGCCTGACTCCGGTGGTCACGCCGGTACCGCGACAGTTGGCGCAGGGGACATTTTGAACTATGCCTGAGCCGTGGCAGGTAGGGCAGGGCTCCTGGGTCTGCAACTGAATAGTGCGGGTAGTGCCATGATAGGCTTCTTCCAGACTGACCTCAACCAGCGACTCAATATCATGACCGCGGCGTGGTTTGGCCTGGCGGGTATAGGCATGCCTGAAGAGTTCGTCAAAGAGGCTATCAATATCGCTCGCAAAGAAGTGAAAACCAGTGGTCCCCCCACCCATATCACCCCGGTAGGCTTGCTGTCCTGCCTGGGCAAAGCGGTCAGCGTATTGCCACTGGTCGCCGAGCTGGTCATACTTCTGGCGCTTCTCCTTATCCGAGAGAACTTCATAGGCTTCGTTGATTTCTTTGAATTTAGCCTCTGCTGACTTATCGCCGGGGTTGACGTCAGGATGGTACTGCCGTGCCAGCCGCCGGTAAGCCTGCTTGATTTCCTGCTCGGTAGCCTTTCGTGCCACGCCTAAAATATCGTAGTAATCTTCAGCCATAGATTTACTGTAGTGTTAAAAAACCTAACAATTTTATATTAACTCTTTTGATAGAACTTGTCAAGAAGGGGCGTTTAAGAGGGGTGCCGACCCCCTCTTCCAACTTTTCCCCCTCTCCTTTTAGGAGAGGGGGTAGGGGGTGAGGTCTTAGAAGCTGGTCACCAACCCACCAACCCCCAAAGCACTTAACATAACTATAAAAACAAATCACACTCGCTTAGCTTCGATTTGTTTCCCTTAAAAATCATTCAGTCTCAAAATCGACAAAAACAATGCTTGCTTTGGTGCAACCGGCTTCGTGGGGGTGAGGATAGGCGGCTGGCTAGAGAACCTCGCCCAAAACATCCAGCAGCTTCTTGAGAATCCGGGCGGTGGCACCCCAGATGATTTCTTTCTGGTAGCGATAGGAGTAAGTGATTCTATTATCCGGCAGGACTTCCTCATGCTGGGCATCTTTTTCCCGCAGAGCCGATATCGGAATCTCGAGTATCTGGTAAACCTCATGCCCGTCTATGTTGAATTGATATGGGTAGGGGATAAGTCCGAGGAATGGAGTAATAACGAAATTGGTAGAGACACTGACCTCGTCATCCAGCTCGCCCAGAATCTGCACACCTTCTGCTGCCAGTCCGATTTCTTCAGCGCTCTCGCGGAGGGCGGTATTGAGCAGGCTTCCATCGCTTTTCTCATAGACGCCGCCGGGGAAGGAAATCTGACCTTTGTGCACTCTGACTTTATCCGTGCGCTTGATAAAAAGGAGATGATATTGTCCCTCCTTAAGAAAGACTGGTGCCAGAACGGCGGCTTGGGTGCGGGTGGAGTCGGTAACGCGGACTCTATGTCGTTGAGCGAGAAGACGTCTTAATTTCTGTTCCACACTCTTATCTTAAGATGATTTGACTACCGAAGACAAATTGATTGAATTTTAACTTTAAAGATATACTAGATTAAAACTCAGGGGGTCAAAGATTAGAGCCGTCAAAAACTATCTTGAGGTGTTGAAGCCCCTCCCCACCCTTTTACTCACTTTTATTGGGGTAGGGACGGCAATAGTTGCCGGTGATGGTGAGCTTTCACTGAAGCTGGTGCTCATTTTCATCACGATTCTGCTGGCGGCAGCGGGAGCGAATGGGCTGACCAATTATCTGGATCGCGAGATTGATGCCCGTATGCAGCGCACCAGGAACCGGGCTCTGCCCGCCAAACGAATTTACCCGCCCGAGAAAGTCTTGCCCGTCGTCATCAGCCTGATAGTTATCGGGCTGGCTTTGGCGTGGTGGCTTCATCCTTTTGCTTTTCTGGGAGACTTGGGCGGCACTTTAGCCGCGGCGACCTGGCGGAAGAAGGTTACCTGCGTCTATCCTCAGGGCGTCGCCGCCAGCTGTGCCCCGGTTTTAATGGGCTGGTTTGCTGTCAAACCAATCTTAAGCTGGGAGATTTTACTTATTTGCCTGATGATTGTCGTCTGGCTGCCGCTACATGTCTGGAGTCTGATTATTACCCATCGTGACGATTACCTCAATGCCGGGCTCACCTTTTTTCCGATTAGCTATGAGGCTAAAAGTGCCGTTAAGGTCTTGCTGGCGTTTTCAGTGGCGCTTTATGTCATTGTTGTGGCACTCTATTTTATGGGCGGCTTCGGCTGGCTTTACCTGGTGATAGCGAACTTGCTTGGTCTTGTGATGGTCTATGTCGCCGGGCGACTGGTCGTTTCCGGTGCGACCAAGGACTCCTGGCGACTCTACAAACTATCGGCATTTCCTTATCTTGGTGTTATTTTTCTAGCGATGTGCCTGGATATCTGGCTTCTGGGATGAGAGCATGAGTAAGTTTCATTTAATAAAAGCTGACTCTGGCGCTCGCGCTGGGGAACTGGCTACCACACATGGGGTGGTGCCGACGCCGGTCTTCTTGCCAGTGGGGAGTGGGGCGGTGGTGAAAACTTTGACGCCTGAGGACGTCAAAGACATCGGCTTCAAGATGGTGCTGGCGAATACTTACCACCTATACCTCCGTCCCGGCATTCAGTTGATTGGGAAGATGGGAGGTTTACACAAGTTTATGTCCTGGGACGGGGCTATCCTGACCGATAGCGGCGGTTATCAGGTTTTCAGTCTTTCTCCGCTTATTAAGGTCAGCGATGAAGGCGTCAGGTTCCGCTCCCATATTGACGGCAGTGAGCATTTCCTGACCCCCGAGTTAGCAATTCAATACCAGGAAGCCCTCGGTGCCGATATTATCATGGTCCTGGACGAGTGCTCGGCTTATGGCGCTAGTTTTGAAAAGGTTGAGCAGGCAATGGATAGGACTAACAAATGGGCGGCGCGGTGCCAGAAAGCGCACCAGGATTCTGCCCAAGCTCTGTATGCCATTGTGCAGGGCGGGGTCTTCTCGGAGCTTCGCCGGCGGGCGGTGGGATATCTGACCTCTCTGGATTTTTCTGGTTACGCCATTGGCGGCTTGAGTGTGGGGGAGCCGAAGGAGGTTACTTTTAATCTGGTCAAGGAGACAGCGGCTATGCTACCAGAGAATAAACCGAGATACCTGATGGGGGTGGGGTCGCCGGAAGACCTTGTGGAGTGTGTCGGGCGGGGGATTGATATTTTTGACAGCGCCCTGCCCACCCGCGTCGCCCGCAATGGAGCTTTATTCACGCGGGAGGGGAGAAGAAACATCCGCAACGCCGAGTTCAGTCGGCTGGAGGCGCCAATTGACTCCTCATGCGATTGCTACACCTGCCAGCAGTTTTCCGCTGCCTACCTGCACCACCTGTTCAAGGCGGAAGAGCTCCTGGTCTATCGTCTGATGACCATTCATAACCTGAGATTCATCTCTAATCTTATGCGGCAAATAAGAAACACGGTGCTCAACGGCACTTTTAATGCCTTCAAAACACAATTTTTGGCGACCTACCAGCCCACTGATGAGACGACACGGGTAGACCAAAAGGGAAAATGGTTGAAATCAAAAAGAGTAAACAAAAAAGGAGGGTATGAAAATGGATAGCCAATTAGAATTGAACCAGGAGAGAATGCGCTTACGAGAGAAGCTGGGTAAAGCTCTGCCGAATGTGTGGAAAGCCGAACAGGCGGTGCTGGATGAGGTGTACAAGGATGGGGCGCTGCCGGCGAAAATCAAGCGCCTGCTGGCGATGTGTGTGGCGCTGGGTGTGGGTTGCACTAACTGCATCCTAGCGCAGACGCTGTCCGCCATTGACAAGGGCGCCACCAAGGAGGAAGTCCTGGAAGCCCTCTCCGTCATGATTGCCATCCGCGGCACGACCGGCATAGCTGAGTCGCTGAGAGTAATAAAGCTATTAGAGGAGAAGGGCAAGCTCTAGCCCACGCTCTTCTCCACCCACTCCAGGTAGTCTTTATTCCCGCCCACAATCGGGATGGCGATTATTTCCGGCACTTCGTAGCTGTGGACTTTCTTTACCAGTGTAATGATGTCAGGTAGGAGCGAGGCTTTGGTCTTGGCGATAAGCAAATTTTCCTGGGCGGAATCGGTCTTGCCTTCCCACCAGAAATAAGAGTCAATTTTCGGGATGATGTTGACGCAGGCGGCTTTCTTTTGTTCCACGAGCAGGCAGGAGATTTGCTGGGCTTCTCCGGTGCTCGCTGCGGTAATAAAAACAACGATATAAGAGTCTGCCATTTTACTTAAACGATGGCAAGCATTTTGTCCACTGCTGCCTTGGCTTTGATGCGGATAGGCTCGGGCACTTTGACCACTGGTACCATCTCCTCCAGCGACCATAGCACCTTTTCCAGCGTGATGAGCTTCATATTGGGGCAGACCGCCTGCTCTGAGACCGGGATAAACCGCTTGCCCGGGTTCTCCTTCTTCAATCGGTGAATTATACCCAGCTCAGTGCCGACGATTAGTTCCCTGACGTCTTCCCTCCGGGCATAGCGAATGATGCCGCCCGTGCTCAGCACCTCGTCAGCGAGAGCGATAACATCGGGTCGGCACTCAGGGTGCACGGCGACTTTAGCGTTGGGGTATTCCTTCTTGAGCTGGGTAATGTGTTCGGCTCTAATTCGGGCGTGGGTGGGGCAATAGCCGGGCCAGAGGTGCATTTTTTTCTTCGTCTTGGTGGCTACGTAGTACCCAAGGTACTGGTCCGGGACAAAAATTATTTCATCATTGGACACACTCTCAACGACCTTAAGGCCGCTGGCTGAGGTACAGCAGATATCCGATTCCGCCTTGACTTCAGCCGTGGAGTTGATATAAGTGACCACCGAGGCATTTGGGAATTTTTTCTTCTCCTCCCGCAACTGCCGGGCGTTAATCATATTCGCCATCGGGCAGCCGGCGTGCTGGTCGGGCAGGAGGACCGTCTTGTCCGGGTTCAGGATGGATGCTGTCTCCGCCATAAAGTGGACGCCGCAGAAAACGATGACATCGGCTTTGGTCTTCGCCGCATTCTGGCTGAGCTCCAGCGAATCACCCACGAAGTCGGCAATATCCTGCACCTCACCCAGTTGATAGTTGTGGGCGAGGATGACCGCATTCCGCTCCTTCTTCAGTGTCAAAATTCTTTCCGTTAAAGGAAGAGCAACGTGGACAGTCATGACTTTTCTCCCACTTTAATCTTATCGCCCGGCTTCACCACCCCACCTTTTAGGACTCTGGCAAAAACGCCTTCCACCGGCATAATGCAGTTGCCTACCTGCCGACGGATGGCACAGGCGGTATGGCACTCCTTACCGTGCTGGCTTATTTCCAGAATCACGTCCTGCCCCACTGATAGCCTGGTGCCGATGGGCACTTTCAGCAGGGCGATGCCCTCGGTGGTAATGTTTTCGGCGAAGTCGCCGGGACCTAACTCCAGCCCCATATTCTTCATCTTGGCAATGCTTTCTTTAGCCAACAGGCTTACCTGGCGGTGAGTGACGCATTCAGCGTGCGCATCCCCCAGCAGGCCGAAGTTCTCCCGAAAGGTGCCCTCCGGGACTGCCTGTTTTCGTGTCCCTTTTTTCAGGCTGGTGCAGACAGCGACTACTTTAGCCATAGGGTTT
>CAZCEF010000039.1:0-9673 GCA_964497695.1 uncultured Dehalococcoidaceae bacterium
AGAACCATAAAGACCTATAATATTAAGTAAACAGGGTTTGTTATTTGGATTGACTGTGGAAAGTAGAGCCAGGTTATATCCCTTCTTCTGGGCAAGCCTGATATTTGCTTTGGGTGAGATAGTTACCTTTGCCGTTGTCTTGGCAGCCCGAGATTTTCTGGAAGAAAGCCGGGCTGTCGTTCCCGAGATATCCCTTGAGCTTGCCCTGACTTACTTTTTCGGGGTGGTGGTGGCGATGGGCGTAACCCTGTTCCTGATTCCTATCTCAAAATTAAGATTAGTCTTGAAAGCAATGTTTGCTTTTTTGTTTTTCTGGGGAATTTTTATCATCCTCTGGCTCACTCTACCGGTTCAGGTGGCGGTTGTTGTTGCCTTGGTGGGGGGGTTAATGTGGTTTTTCAAACCAAAGATATGGCTGCATAATCTGCTACTGATTTTGACTCTGGTCAGTTCGGCGGTGGTTTTTGGTGCCATCATCGTTCCTTGGTCAGTGCTTCTTTTACTGCTGGTGATTTCCGTCTATGATGTTCTGGCAGTCCGCTTCGGCTATATGCTGTGGCTGGCAAGAAAATTGTCTCAGTCGGAGAGTCTGCCGGCTTTTGTCATTCCAAAGAGAATATCTGGTTGGAACCTGGAACTTAAAGAGACCGAGATCAGAAGGCTAATTGAGGATAAGGCGGCGGAAAGGGAGTTTTCTATATTAGGCGGGGGAGACATCGGTTTTCCGCTTCTACTGATAGTTTCGGTTTTCTTCGCTTATGACTTTACTGGCTCTGTAATCGTTGCGGTTTTTTCTCTGGTGGGTCTGGGCTTGGCTTACTGGGTTCAGCAGGCTTACCTTAAAGGTAAGCCCCTCCCCGCCCTCGCCCCAATTTCTCTTGGGTCATTCGTCGGTTTTCTGATTGTGCACTTTGTCCTTTAGGCAACCTGCCATTTGTTCCTACATCGGGAAGAATGTTGCCACCACGTCAAAGTACTGTATTGTTGCATCGGGGATGACAGCGACTCTGGCGCCGTCAGGATAATCTGTTTTCAGTATGGCTATGACCTCATCCCAGGTTTTTGCCCAGGCCACCGAGTCTGGCGGCGCTAGCCAGTCGGCACTTACTTTATTCTTATAAGGCATTAGTAGAATAAATTTTTTGACCTTACGGGATAACTTGGGGGCTTTCCAGATACGTCCGCCGATGTGGTTGCCAAAGCTGCGGCGGAGGTAATGGGGCACTTCTCCCCAGGGATTGTTCGTTATCATAGTCAGAGTGCCGCCACTCTCCGGGACCACAGCTTCCGACACTATTTTGGCGATAAGTACCTCGTTTACCTTGGCATTACAGTTGCCCACTACGACATCGGGGTGGTCGGGTAGGGGGGTATGGTAATGACGCTTCGCCAGTTTTACCCCTTCATAGAACTGAGCCATCGGGTCACCCACAAAAAGGGCTGTCGTCTCGCGCTTGATATTGACTATGGCGTCAATTTTAACATCTAACCCGGACATACGGCAGGCTTCTTCAATGTCCTGAAGCTGGGCATTATTTTCAAATCTGCCCATACCGGAAGTACTTCCAACGCCACTTTCTCTTGCCTGCTTCCTCAGTGGTCCGTGATTATAAGCTATCGTGTCCATTGAAGCTATGCCCGGCAAAATAATCTTGCCACCACCACCAAAGCCGGCACTCTGGTGAGGCACAATCGCCCCAATACCGATTTTCAAGTCGGCGTTGAGAAATTCGGTATTCAAAGAAACTGGAGTCCCCCGGCTGGTTGTACCAATATAGGTGCAATTTTCATAGGGGTTGTGGTTATAGACATTAAATTGGGCGATGACATCCTCGCCCAGCTTCTTGGCAAACTCGAAGGCGGTCAGAGCGCCATGACACCCCAGGGCACAGATAAACTGAATATTGTTCTCATTTACACCACCCGCCGCTAGTTCTTCCAGAACGAAAGGGACAATTTCCGCCACTCTGGTGGGGCGGCTCATATCGTCAAAGAGAATGACGACGTTCTTCTTACCGCGTGCCAGCTCCCGGATTGGTCTGGTACCAATCGGATCACGGAACGCCTTCCGAAAGCCTTCTGCGGAGAGCTTTGGTGCGTCATGTCCTGCCATGTAGCAGGTGGTCACTTGCCAATTTCTGGGGAAAACGAGTTCCGCCTCAATATCACCCCACCAGGCAAGTTGCGGTACTTTGACTATTGTTTCGCCTTTAGTTTGAACCGACATAGCCATCTTCCCTTTTTACGATAGTAAATTGTGAACCGATGACGAAAGCTGGACTTTAATCTTTGGACGGTCGGAAACGCATCGCCGACCACACGTTGTCTATTACGATTAATGATGTTTTTATTTTTTTATTTTACCAAATCTCTGGCTCTTAAGTGAAATTTAGCGCTTTCCCAATAAGCAAAGCTCTAAATTATCCTACCCGATAGCCACTCTAACACTTTTGATGAAATTTCCCAGCGAGACAAAATTATCATCTGCCTCCATAAGCTGAATTATCCGGCTGCCAATAATCACCCCGTCGGCTATCCGGGCGACCTGTTTGGCTTGTTCCAGGGTGGCGATGCCAAACCCCACGCAGAGGGGCTGATGAGCCACCGCTCTCACTCGGGCGACAAATGCCTCCAGATTTGCCGCCAACTTCTCTCTTGTCCCGGTGACTCCCGTAACCGATACCAGGTAGATAAACCCGCTGGACCTCTCGGCAACTAACTTGATGCGCTTGGTATTACTGGTTGGCGAGACGAGATAAATCAGGTCAAGCTTCTCTTTTCGGCATATTGCCTCAAGCTCAAAACCTTCGTCCGGGGGTAAATCAGGAATGATTAAGCCGTCCACGCCAGACGTCGCGCATTCCCGGCAGAACCTCGGCATACCATAGTTGAACACTGGATTGAAATAGGTCATAAAAACCAGTGGCACATCAGTCTTCTGGCTTAACTCCTTAGCGACGACAAGACAAAGCTCGGGAGTAACTCCGTTTTTCAGAGCCTGAAAGCTGGCATTCTGAATGGTAACGCCATCCGCCAGAGGGTCGGAGAAAGGAACCCCCAGCTCAATGATATCGCAGCCGCTTGCCGCCAGAAGTGGGACAACCTTCAGAGTGGCTTCAACGCTGGGATAACCGACCGTAATATAAGGTATCAGAGCGACGCGCTTATCCCGATTGAAGACGGCAGCGATGCGACTCACTATTTCACCCCCAGCGTCCCGGCGACAACTTCCATGTCCTTATCACCGCGACCGGACAAATTGACCACGATGATTTGTTCTTTAGCTAATGAGCCAGCGAGCTTGATGGCATAAAATACGGCATGAGCCGATTCCAGCGCCGGCGCAATGCCCTCCGTCTTACAGAGTAACTGGAAGCCTTCCAATGCCTCCGCGTCAGTTACGGCGACATAGCTGGCTCGCCCGGTTTCTTTCAGGTAGCTGTGCTCTGGTCCAACGCCCGGGTAGTCCAGACCAGCGGAGATACTGTGCGTTTCCCTGATTTGTCCGTGGCTGTCTTGAAGAATGAAAGTCTTGGCGCCATGCAATACTCCCATCCTCCCGGCCAGCAGTGGCGCGGCGTGCTCACCAGTCTCAAGCCCCCTCCCACCCGCCTCAACCCCAATCAGTTTTACCCCTTCATCTTCCAAAAAGGGGTGGAAAATGCCGATGGCGTTGCTCCCGCCGCCAACACAGGCAACAATGTAGTCCGGCAGGCGATTAGCCTGGGCCAGAATCTGTTGCCTGGTTTCCTTACCGATTATGGTCTGAAAATCGCGCACCATCTCGGGATAAGGGTAAGGACCGACCACCGAGCCGAGGAGATAATAGGTATCACTGGGGTTGGTCACCCAGTCTCTCATTGCTTCATTAATGGCATCTTTTAGCGTGCAACTGCCCCCACAGACTGGTCTGACTTCGGCACCCATCAGTCTCATACGGAGCACATTAAGCGACTGGCGTCTCATATCCTCCTCGCCCATATAGATGACGCACTTCAGCCCGAGCATGGCGCACACCGCGGCGGTTGCCACACCGTGCTGTCCGGCGCCCGTCTCGGCGATAACTCTCTTTTTCCCCATTCTTTTCGCCAGTAGTCCCTGCCCCAGGGCATTATTAATCTTATGGGCACCGGTGTGGGCGAGGTCTTCCCTTTTGAGGTAAATCTGGGCACCACCACAGTGCTGAGTCAGCTCATTCGCCAGAAACAGCGGCGTTGGTCTCCCGGAATAGTCGCGGGATAACGATGCAAACTCAGCCCAGAAGGAAGAGTCAGCTTTGACTTCCTCGTAAGCTTTGGTCAGCTCGTCCAAGACCGGCACCAGAGTCTCCGGAACGAACCGCCCTCCGTACTCCCCAAAGTAGCCTTTTTCATCCGGTAGCAATTTACACCCCCTGAGCAAGTCACCCTATTCGGACAAGATTCTGATTTGACATCCGCAATAAATCATGCCGGTAAAAATCAAGCAAAAGAAAGCGGGTAATGCCCGAACTCCCGTATCGCTTTGACCATCGCCACATAGTTCTCTGGCTTGACCCCGGAATGAATTGAATTACTGGACATGCAGATTAAACCACCACCCTTACCCGCTTTACGAATGACCTCTCTGGTCTCCTGTCGCACTTCCTCCACTGTTCCTGAGACCAGGCTGAAGGCACAGCTCACATTGCCGCAGAGACAAATCTTATCGCCAAACTTAATTTTTGCTTCGCTAATGTCCATGCCTGCCATAGGGTCTATGGGATGAAGCCCGTCAGCACCGCTACCAATGATGAGGTCAATGATAGACCAGATATTGCCGTCAGTGTGCTTTATCACCGGCACGCCCCGACTGTGAGCATACGCCACCATCTTCCGGAAAGGTGGTACCAGAAATCGCTGGGTTGCTTCGCGGGAAACCATCGGTTTTTCCGTCATTGCCCAGTCCCCATTGATAAAGATGACATCCGCGCCCAGGTCAATGCAGTTCTTGATGTAGCGGAGCTGGTAGCCAAGCAGTAACTCATTGACCCGCTCAATGAAAGCGGAGTTCTTCACCATGCCCCGAAAATAGCCGACATCCCCCAGGAAATTTTCCCGACCTAACGCGAAAACATCAACCGCGCTGGCGACTATCGCCCTCTCGCCTTTAAACCGCTTCACCAGTTGTTTCAGGTGCTCATAGCGCCACTCTTCATCCGGGTCGGGAAGAACATATTTCTCTAGCTCCTTCTCCGATTTTACTGCTGGCTCTATCGGGATGGGGTTGTCCCCCTCTGAAGTGTAACGCACCAGCCCGCCCCACTGGTCCCGCTTGATTTTCTTCGCCCCGTCCAGTGTCTCATAGCGCCAGGAATGGGTGCGGTCAACAAACCTGACGCCATCCAGGTCTAGGTATTCAATGAACTCCTCCTCTGAAGCCCCGGGCAGAATTGCCTCTCTTACTTTTTTCGCCACTCGCTCAAAGTGAGGCACCACGTCAGGCTCTTTCAATCCCAGTGCGGTGAGTATGCGCTCCAGTCCACTCATTTTTATCGCCTTCGTCCTTTTTAAGCCTTGCCAATCAATGTCGCCGCCACCTGAGCAGCCATTGGCCCATCTTTGGCATGGGCATCAGCGCCAATTTTCGCCGCCCACTCTGCGGTGGTGGGAGCCCCGCCCACCATTACCTTCACCCGGTCTCTCAATCCCACTGACTTTAATGTTTCAATAGTCCGGGCAGCATTGGGCATCGTCATGGTGAGCAGCGCCGACATTCCCAGAACTTGGTAATTGCCCATGGCGACCGCGTTACAGAATTCTTCCGGGGAGACATCCACCCCTAGGTCAGTTACCTCCCAGCCATTGCCCCTCAGCATCATAATCACGATGTTTTTCCCCAGGTCATGGACATCACCCTGCACCGTGCCGATTAAGTATTTCCCCATATGGGGGGCATTTTCCTTACCCAGCACAGGCTCCAGAATTTGCAGTGCTCCGGCCACTGCATCCCCGGAGACGATTAACTCCGGCAGGAAATACTGCCCACTTTCAAAGAGGTTGCCTACCTGTCGCAAGCCGGGTATCAGACCATTATTCAGAATATCGTGGGCGGGGATACCGGCTTCCAGGGCTCGCCGGGCGAGCGTCACCGCCGCGTCCTCATCCCCAGATACCACCGCCCGCCGCAGATCTTCCAGATTGACCATATGCCTCCTCAAAAACCAACTGCTGTGAGTTAATTCTTTAATACTGTCTTGGCTTTGTCAAGTAAAACAATCGTTTGATTGACGAACACCGTTTCACTCGCTGTGCACAAAGCATGATTGCCCCAGCCTCAAGATTTCAAGTATAATAATGTCAACTTTAATCAGGACAACCGTAAGAGACTGATTTTGAGTAACATTGCAAAACATCTTTCCCCCGCCAAACACAGGCTATTTCACGGGTACTGGATACTGGTAGTTGCTTTTCTTTATCTTTTTGCTTTCTCCGGCTGTGGTGTTGGCGTCTTCAGCCTGTTTGTGACACCACTGCAGTCGGACTTTGGCTGGGGCAGGGGAGAGATAATGGTTGCTTTTACGCTGTTTTTCTTACTCACGGGCGTCGCTGCGCCATTCATTGGTGGTCTGGTTGACCGGTACGGAGTAAGAGGCGTTATCTCAACCGGTGCTGGCGTCATCGGTCTGGGCTTTGTTTCACTGACACGACTGGAGAGTCTCTGGCATCTTTATCTTGCCTATACGTTTATTGGCGCCGGCATGGCAGCCATCGGGCAAGTCCCATCAAGTGCCCTGGTTGCCAACTGGTTCAAAAAACGGCGTGGCACCGCTATTGGCGTCATGTCAACTGGCATCGGTACTGGTATCCTGGTTCTGGCACCAGTGATAGGTGGCTATGTCATTCCCAATCTCGGCTGGCGCGTGGCTTATCTCGCTCTCGCCGTACTTGCCTGGGCACTAATTCCCTTAACACTGTTCATCGTGAAGACCAAGCCGGAGGAAATGGGACTGCACCCGGACGGAAATGAAACCTCAGCAAGTATCGGGGCACCTGAAGCAACACTATCCGACTTTAAGGGGCTAAGCCTCAAGATGGTGCTCGGCACTACTGCTTTCTGGCTGATGGCAGTCTCCTTTTTTATCAACGGTATTGGCTCTATGGGAGTTATCCAGAACCAGGTGCCACACCTCCAGGATATCGGCTTCCCTTTGTCACAAGCCGCCAGTGCTCTTACCGGACTGGGCATCGGGAGTGCCGTTGGTAAATTTTTCTTCGGCTGGCTTTGCGACCGGATACCAGCAAAGCACGCTTTTGCCATTAGTATTTTCCTCTTAATCATCGGGACGGCTATCCTTATGAATCTGAAAGCAGCTTCGCCCATGGCGATTATCTGGCTCTATGCCGTTGTTAATGGACTAGGTAATGGCGGCTGGCTACCCACCATGTCAATGCTGGTCAATGTTAACTTCGGCTTAAGCTCTTATGGCGTCATCATGGGTATGATCAGTCTAGCTCAGGCGATTGGCGCGGCGGCTGGTCCGCTGGTGGCGGGGTATATGTATGATACTATGGACACCTACACACTGGCTTTCACGATTTTCCTCGTGTCGTTTTTTATCGCTATCGCCGCCATACTGGCAGTGCGTCGCCCCCGAAAGTAGCGCTAACCGGGCGATGTGAAAAGTGATATAATAGGTGCGCTCTTGACCCAGATATAAAAAATAATTTTCTCCCAAGGAGGTGAGAAGCTAATGGCGAAGAAAGTAAAAATGACTGGCATTATTCCGGCAATGGTCACCCCATTCACCCGTACCGGAAAGGTAGACTTTAATGGAATCAAGACAAATGTGGACTTCCTGGTTGACAGCGGGGTCAGCTGTATTATGTGCCTCGGGAGCACTGGCGAAGCGGCGACAATGACCAAGGAAGAGTGCATCAGAGTGATTGAAGCTGTGGTCAAAGCGGCTGACGGCAGGGTGCCGATAATGGCGGGCACGGGAGCGACTAGCACTAGGGAGGTGATTGAACGTACCCGTGAAGCCAAAGATGCCGGTGCCGATTCAGTAATGATTGTAACACCTTTTTACGAGATACCTACCCAGGAGGGTCTTTACCGACATTACGCTACCATTGCCGAGAAGGTGGCTATTCCCATCGTGCTTTACAATATTCCACCCCACACCAATGTTGAGATTGGACTTTATACGCTGGTAAGACTGGCGGAAATAGACCATATTGTCGCCCTGAAGGATAGCAGCGGTAATCTGAGCTATTTTGCTGAAGTGATGCGTCTGGTTGGGGACAAAATATCAGTACTCACTGGTGGCGACGATATTACCCTGCCGTGCTTCGCTCTGGGTTGCGCTGGTGCTATCCTGGCGCTGGCTAACATTGCTCCCCGGCAACTGGTTGACCTCTATCAAGCGGTGCAGGATAAGCAAATGGTGAAGGCGCAGAAACTGTATTATCAGCTTTTGCCGATTGCCCGTGCCATCAGCGCGCCCCAGAATTTCCCGGCACCAGTAAAGACGGCAGTGGCTATGCTGGGAAGACCCGCTGGTCCGGCAAGAGACCCGATATTGCCCGTCGGTCGGGCGGAAAGAGAAGCAATAAGGGCGGCACTAAGAATCGCTCGTCTAATATAAAACATGACGGAGGAAAACACCGGTGAAGATTACCAAAGTAGAGGCGATTGAACTCCGTTTACCCAAATCATGGCGTGGTCCCGAGCTGGGTGTGCGGTACGCCCTCATTATCAAAGTCCATACTGATGAGGGCATCATTGGCATCGGTGAGGTTGATTCCTGTCCCTCGGTGATTAGAGCCGTCGTTAACGCCCCGCTGAGCTATGACCCGGTCTCTGGCTTGGGTCAGACTATCATCGGCATGAACCCGCTGGATATCCGGGCACTGAATGAAAAAATGTACCAAGCCAGTCTTGTGTATGGTCGCCGCGCGGCAGTGGTTCAGGCGATTGGCGGCATTGACATCGCCCTGTGGGATATTGCCGGCAAGTACTATCAAAAGCCAGTCTATCAATTGCTGGGTGGCGCCTTCCAGAAAAAGCTCCGTGCTTATGCCAGCACTCTGTTTGGTAAAGACGGCGATGAGACTGCCCGAATTGGCAAGAAGTGGGTAAGTAAGGGCTTCACTGCAGTTAAATTTGGCTGGGCGCCCATGGGGCAGAATGAACAACTGGACCTGGAACTTGTGGCAGGGGCGAGGCGTGGGGTAGGGGAGAGTAATGATGTCCTCATTGACGCCGGTTGTTGCTGGGATACAATCACCGCCATCCGCCGTGCCGAGCAGTTTGCCGATTATAAAATCCTCTGGCTGGAAGAACCTCTGGCTCAGGACAACATTGAAGGTTACGGGAAGTTGACGCGGGCATCTAAAATACCGATTGCGGCTGGGGAGGGGGAATCGGGGCGGTTTGCCTGGCGTGACCTGATTGAGCGCGGCGGCATTCATATCGCTCAGATTGAAATTGCCCGCAACGGGCTGACCGAAGCGATGCGGGTTGCCGACATGGCGGAAGACCGCGGCATAAAAGTGGTCAACCACTTCTGGTCTACTGGCGTCAATCTGGCGGCAGGCTTGCATTTTCTTGCTGCGCGGAAGTCCACCTTCATCCTGGAATATTGCGTGGACGCAAGCCCGCTGAGATGGGAGGTAACCAGACAGAAAATGGCAATTGATGCTGACGGCTTGGT
>CAZCEF010000040.1:0-9642 GCA_964497695.1 uncultured Dehalococcoidaceae bacterium
GGAAGGCTGCCTCAAGCTGAGGTACGGAGATAGCGTTGGAGACGTCAAAGGGACCATAGTTGAGGCGCACCAGGCTTTTTAGAGCGCCACCGCATCCCAGTGCTTGCCCCAGGTCATTAGCCAGCGAACGGATATAGGTGCCCTTACCGCACTCTACTTTCAGGGTAAGCACCGGCGCCTGCCAGTCCAGCAACTCTATGCCGTAAATTTGGGTGGGGCGGCTTTTGCGTTCAATGCTGATACCAGCGTGCGCCAGTTGGTAAAGCGGTCTGCCTTTGTGTTTTAAGGCGCTGTACAGGGGTGGGGTCTGCGGGATTAGCCCAACGAAGGAAGCAATGGTGGACTCAAGTTTCGCCAAAGTGACGCCAGAGGGGTCGTTTTTCTGGATTACTTTACCTGTGACGTCATAAGTGTCAGTGACCACACCCAGTTGAATTTCTGCCTGGTAGGTCTTGTGTGCCTCAGCGAGAAATTCAATCACGCGAGTCCCCTGTCCGAGGCAGATGGGGAGGACGCCGGTGGCGATGGGGTCCAGTGTACCGGCATGCCCCACTCGCCGCACCCCGCTTAATTCTTTCACCAGGGCGACGACGTCATACGAGGTCTTGCCGGCTGGTTTATTGATATTCAGTATACCGTCCATCAGTTGGGTTGACCTCACCCCTCTGTCTGTGTCCCCCTCTCCTTCTAGGAGAGGGAGAGAAAAAATTGCGAACCTGTCCCCTTACCCCCTCCCCTTGCCATGGAAGGGCGGATCGCATGGGAAACGTTCTCAGGGGAAATTGTTAAATACAGGGCGCAAGTGCACTTATATTATACACCAAGAAAAAGAGGGGGTTGGGGTTTAGGATTTAGATATTGGGATTTAGGATTTCTTTTCCTGTGCCACTTGGTCAATGAGGCGCATCAGGCGGTCACCCCGCTCTATGGAATCGTCCCAGTGAAAGCTGAGCTCGGGGACCCGCTTTAGTCTCAGGCTTTGCGTCAGCTCTTTGCGGAAGAAATTAGCCGCGGCATTCAGGGTTTTCAAAATCTCTTGCTTTTCTTCTTCCGTCCCGATACGGCTGACATACACCCTGGCGTATTTGAGGTCAGGAGATGTCATCACTTCAGTGACGGCAATAAAATCGCCAAGTCGGGGGTCTTTGACCTGGCGCTGGAGTAATTCGCTGATTTCTCGGCGAAGTAGTTGATTTATTTTTTCAATTCGGTGGGACATCAGACCACCTACTGGCTCGCCTTTTGCTGGCTAAAGAATTCCAGGATATCGCCCACCTGAAAATCGCTGAAGTTCTCAACACCCACGCCGCACTCAAAGCCAGCGGCTACCTCTTTGACGTTCTCCTTGAAACGCTTCAGGCTGCTGACATTGGACTCTACGACAACTTCCTTACCCCGCCTCACCCTCACCGGGACACCTCGGGTGACCTTGCCTTCAGCTACGTAAACGCCAGCTACCCTAGTCCCCTTGGCAGCGGGGAAGACTGCTCTCACTTCGGCTCGCCCTTCAATAACCTCAACCACTGGTGGCGCCAGCAAGCCCTTGAGTGCTTTGTCCACATCATCAATCAGGCTATAAATAATGTCGTAGAGGCGGATATCAATGCCTTCGGTGGCAGCGAGCCTTTTGGCGCCCTCTTCAATGCCCACATCAAAGCCAACGATGAGCCCTTTGGAAGCAATGGCGAGCAGGACATCGCTTTCGGTAACATTGCCGGTGCCGGCGTGGATAATTCTGACTTTGACTTCCTCACTGCCCAGCTTCTCCAGCGAACTCCGAATCGGCTCAATACTACCCTGGACATCTGTCTTGAGGATAACATTGAGTTCTTTGACCTTTCCGGCGCTAATCTGGTCGTAGATGGTGTGCAGGCTGACGGCTCTGGCTTCTCCGGCGGCTTTCGCCAGTTCTGCCTGGCGCTTTTCAATTAATTCCTGCGCTTGGCGTTCATTAGTAGCTACAGTAAGAAGGTCGCCGACTTGGGGGACAGCATTTAGTCCGAGGATTTCCGTCGGGGTAGCTGGTTCAGCTTTTCTCACCGGAGCGCCCTTATCATTTAGCATTGCTCTGACTCTGCCCCAGGTAGTACCAACGACAACCGTATCGCCAATCTTCAGAGTACCGTTATTAATCAAAACGGTGGCGGTGGATCCTTTAGACTTGTCCAGTTTGGCTTCAATGACCACCCCCGAGGCGTGGCGGGTGGGGTCGGCTTTGAGTTCCTCCAGTTCTGCCACCACCAGTATGTTTTCCAGAAGGTCGGCGATGCCCCGTTTTTCTTTTGCCGATACCTGGACGCAGACGGTATCACCACCCCAATCCTCACAAATCAGACCGGCATCAGCAAGTTGCTGTTTTACCCGGTCCGGATTAGCTTCCGCCTTGTCAATTTTGTTTATCGCCACGACAATGGGGACTCTGGCGGCGCGAGCGTGACTGATTGCTTCCAGAGTCTGGGGCATTACGCCATCATCAGCGGCGACCACCAGAACGGTAATATCGGTTATCTGGGCACCGTGTGCTCGCATGGCGGTAAAGGCTTCATGCCCGGGCGTATCCAGAAAGGTGATTTTCTGTCCCTTGTAATCAACCTGATAGGCGCCGATGTGCTGAGTCATACCACCGGCTTCAGTCGCTACGACGTTGGTCTGGCGAATAGCATCGAGGAGTCTGGTCTTACCGTGGTCAACATGCCCCATCACGGTAACCACTGGAGCGCGGGGTTGAAGATTGACCGCTTCTTTACCGAGGTGCTTCTTAGCAATGACGGTGACTTGTTTCTTGGGTGTGGGCTTAACTTTGGGCTCGTAGCCGAAGGCTTTGGCGACCCCTGAGGCGGCTTCATAGTTAATGACCTGATTAATGTTTGCCATGATGCCGTTACGCATCAGTTGCTTAATAATTTCTACGGCGCTGATTTTGAGGAGGTCAGCGAGCTGTCTTACGGTAAGGGAGGTCGGAATTTCAATTGAGCGTACCTCGGTAACTGGTGTACTTTCGGCATCCTTGGCTTTAGGCTGGACGACATTATCTGGTTTGCTGACCACTAGCTGGCTCCTTTGGGGAGGGTCCTGCCGTAATTCAGAAGCTGTTCCCGGCTTTCTAGGGAAAGCCGACCTCTCAAGGCATGTTCCAACCGCTTCCCCTTTAAGACTGATTCCCAGCACTCCCGTAGCGGGTGAAGATAAGCTCCGCGACCGGCTTTCTTACCGGTGGTATCAATTTCTATGTTGCCTTCTGGCGTGTGCACCAAGCGAATCAACTCCCGCTTGGCTCTTACCTGACGGCAGGCGATACAGGTTCTCTGTGGCACGCGCTTGTTGGTAACCGATTGGGTGCTAGTACTCTTCATCTCCCTCTTCCGGTAACTCCTCGCGTCGGCGCTTCGCCTTCACCTTTATGGCTTCTTCCGCCCCTTCCCGACGGCCCTTTTTCTTCTTAGTTTTAGTTTCTGCCTTGACCTCTCTCAGTGCTGCAGTGTCTTCAGCAAACCGAAGTTCTGCCTTTTCTGCCGTAGCTTTAGGCTCAAAGAAAACGGGGGTGACTTCTTCCTGAACGGCGACTGGTTCGGCCACCTTCTCAGGGGGTGCTTCTTCTAACTCAGGAACTGGCTCAGCAGTTTCTGGAATTGCTGCAGGCTCTACCTCAGCTACCACCGGGAGAGCGACCTTTTCTTCTTTTTCCTTGACTTCAGCCACTGGCTTAGCCTGAACCTTTTCAGTTTCAGCGGTAGAGGTACTCTTGATGTCAATCCGCCAACCGGTCAGCTTGGCGGTGAGTCGGGCGTTCTGTCCTTCTTTGCCGATGGCAAGAGAAAGTTGCTTGTCTGGCACAACGACGGTGGCAATCTTCTCCTTCTCATTCAGTTCAACGCCCTGTATCTGGGCTGGGCTAAGGGCATTGGTGATGAATAGAGCGGTATCCGAGCTCCACTGGATAACGTCAATCTTTTCCCCGCTCAGCTCATTAACGATATTCTGAATTCTGATGCCGCGTAGCCCAACGCAGCAACCAATCGGGTCAATGCCTTCCTGCCGGGCGGCGACCGCCACTTTGCTCCGGAAGCCAGCCTCACGAGCAATCGCTTTGATTTCCACAGCACCGTTATAGACTTCAGGCACTTCCAGCTCAAAGAGTCGGCGCACCAGGTTAGGGTGAGAGCGTGAAACTATCACCTTGGGACCTTTGGTGGTGCGGGTTACCTGCAGGATGTAGACCCTGATTCTCTGTCCTGGTCGGTAGCGTTCAGTGCGCACCTGCTCGGCGGCGGGCAGTACCGCTTCAGCCCGCCCGAGGTCAATCAAAATCTGTCCCGGCTCAATTCTCTGGACGGCGCCGGTAACAATATCGCCTTCTTTGGTGGTGTATTCTTCAAAGATAGCGCTGTGCTCGGCTTCATGGAGTCGCTGCAAGATGACCTGTTTCGCCGTTTGGGCGGCGATGCGCCCGGCATTGTGTGGCGTAGCCTCAATCATGACGGTCTCGCCCACGTTGACGTCAGGCTTGGACCGCCGCGCCTCCTCAAGTGTTATCTCAAGACGGCTATCGCTGACACGCTCAACGACGGTTTTTTCTGCCCATACTTCCACCTTGCCGCTATCGGGATTGATTTTCACCGAGATATTCTGATTGCTGGCAAAATTGTCCTTGCGATAGGCTGATACCAGCGCGGCTTCCACTGCGGCAAGAACAACTTCTTTCGGCAGGTTCTTTTCTGCTGAAAGTTGCGTTATGGCAAGCAGAAAATCGCTCTTCATTTCAGCTCAAGCTCCCTTTCAATTAAAAAAGTGGGCAAAACCCACTTCACGACTATTTTAGTATAGCACGGGGAAAGTCAAAATACAAGATATTTTACTGCTTGAACTGAGATTGGGAGCAAATTATTTAGGCAGCTGTTGTTGCTGCTGGAGTTGTTTTTGTAGCTCCTCCAGAGTCTTCTGCTGTTGCTCATAGTAGGCTTTCATCAATTCCTGGTACATCTGAGCCTCTTGCTCCCTCTGCTGTTTATAGGCTTCAATCTGTTGGTGATATTGTTCTACCTGCTGGTTATAAGCTTCAGTTAATTTCTGATAGTATTCTAACTGCTGCCGATATTCTTCCTGCCTCCGGTTACCGAACATATCGCAGGCCGAGAGAGCCGGTAAAGCGGTCAGTAATATCGTCAATAGCAAAGCTTGCCACAATTTCATTTTGGCACTCCTTATTCAGATTACCGATATAGACTCATTTTAGCACAAAATAGCAGGTCAATAACTCTTCACGAGTACTTGAGATGAGATAGCTAAAATGCTATATTATAACGAAAGCGGCTGCTTTGAGAACTGACTACTTTACCTAGGGGAAGTGTCGGAAGGGCAGACGAGCATGACTTAGGATCATGTGCCGTAAGGCGTGGGGGTTCAAATCCCCCCTTCCCCACCAGGGGTGACTATAGGCAGAACTTACCGAAGTTCTGCCTTTCTTGTTTCTGGCGGATCGGGATGTTGTATTGGACCGTGACTTTTTCTCCGTCTATCACAACCTGCTTGACGAATGAGCGCAGGAAAGCTTTACTCTCACTAATGTTGGCTTCGTCAAGAAGGTTCTTCAGGTCTTCTGCATAAGACTTGACACTCTTCGCATCCACCTGTGTGTTTCCCACTAAAGATAGGTTGAAAGCCTTTCTCCACCATTGCAGCCGTTACCTTGTGTCGCCTACAAGGAATCTAGGTGGTGAACGCCCTCACCCTGATTAAATCGGGTTCCAGCATTTGCCACGAGTTAGAGAGAAGAGACGAGACGCAATCCAAATGTGTATGGCTAAAGTGGACATTCGCTGAATCTTGCCCTGGTAACGTTTTTGTGCTATCGTATCGTTTTGGGCTCATTTGGTCGGGGGGGAGTGGGTCACGGACCGGTGTCGGTGACTTTCTTTTGCTGGAGTCACGCAAGGCGAATCGTGACAAATGCAGCTGTTGGTAATAGTTGATGCGGCACTACGATTTACGGAACCTAGTAAAATCAGACTACCCAAAACTTCTGCTAGTACTTGCACTAGCCTTTTACGTGGGCTTTATTCCTCATGCCAGCTACAATTACCCAGTACATATTGATGAATGGGTCCACCTTGCCTTCTCCCAAGCCATACAAAAAGCTGGCAGTGTCACCTTTGTTGACCCCTTCTATGGGGGAGTCACACGCAACTTAGCCTCAAATCTGGAGGCAGGCTTTCAACTATTCTGGAGCATTTTTCAACAGATTAGCGGCGTTTCCTGGCTTCACATATTCCGATTCTTCCCGAGTATCATTTTCATTATTACTACTCTGGCAGTCTACGTTGTGGCGAAACGGGAAGGGTTTGGCTGGGAAGCTGCTTTCTTCGCCTGCTTGATACCCACCTCAGTGGGGATTCTCGGTCCGGCTTTTCTGGTGCCGGTGGCGATTGGGTTACTTTTCATTCCCTTGTCCCTATTTGTAGCCTTCAATCTTAAGGGTATTTGGACTTATCTAGTAATCGCTCTCTTCACTTCCTTTCTGCTCTTAATTCACGCCCCTTCGGCAATCCTCCTGGTAATTATTCTGGGCCCCTATTTACTGCTGAATATAAGGAGGGACTTCAGGCACAGCTTAGGGATAACGCTTGCCCTAGGCATTCCTTTCCTCGTGCCTTTCCCCTGGATACTTGACCTGCTGCTACCGACCGCCAAAGGCTTGGCAACCCCCCAGCCCCTTCCCTCCTATGTTAGCTTTCCTCTAATTATTAATAGCTATGGTTATCTGCCGATCTCGCTTTGCCTCCTCGGCACTTTTCTTCTCGCCCTAAAAGGCGGTGTGAAAAACTTGAGTCTGGTCCTCGGCTTGCTGGGTACGCTGGCGATGCTCGTTTCCTTTTATGCTTTTGGCTACGGACTTTACATTATCTACGGGCGCGGGTTGGTATACATGATGCTGATGGTGAGTGTGCTTGCCGGGGCTGGTCTGGCTAGTGTGAAGAACCTCACACTCCCAGAAAGAGTGACTCGCTGGCTAAGGACGCCAATCATTACGCAATACGTCGGTAAGTTTCTGTGCCTGGTTCTTATCGCCATAATATTGTGGATAGCTATCCCGGACCGACAGGATACCCCTTACTATCATGTCATTGACGATTATGACTATCAAGCTTTTGTCTGGATTAAAGAGAATGTGGGTAAGGAGTACTCTAAAGCTATTCTTGACCCATGGAAAGCAACCGCCTTCACCGCGCTTACCGGCAAAGCTGTTTTTACTCGGCTCCATGCCTCTCCGATGCCCGCTGATGAAGCGGCTCAGAAATTCCTGAGCGAAGGCTGTAGCGACACCGAGTTCCTTAAGAAGAACGGAATAGCAATTGTTTATACGCTCGGGGAATGCATTAACCCTGACTTAGACAAGGTGAGAGAGAACATTTATCTGCTCAAGAAGAACAATTAGAAGCAATCAATTGCTCAGCGCAGGTTAAGTGACAACTCTTGCTATCTTTCTACCCCTTCACATCAATCATAAAATATAGCGTGCGATAAGGCTCGGCTTCCCCGTCCTTGTAAAGCAGGAGTTCCAGTCTCTGGTCATCTCCAACTTTATCCGGGACAAACCCTATTTTTTGTTCCCACTTCTGTTGGTTAGCCAGTATGATTGACTTTACTTCCGCCACTCTTAGCCCCACCAAGTTAACCTCAAGTTGATAATTCGTTACTTTCTGCTCACGGTTAACGACGACCACAGTTATCTCGGACTTGTTGCCTACTGTTGTCACTACAGGATACTCTGTTGTCTTGCCACTACTCCCCAAGACGTAGAACTCGGTAAATTTCTCACCCACCACTGGTGTTAATACCATATACGCTAACATACCCAGAGCTCCCGCAATTGTTGCCACCAGGACTATGGATAGGGTCATGTTCAGCTTGCCTATTCTCCAGTTTGGTGCTTTTAGGCGGAAGTTCAGACAGAACCTTTCCTGTTCCGGAAGCCGGTATCTTCTTATCCCAGCGACGATGGAGGTAATAAACACAAAAGAGCTCACAGAGTACAGAACCGGTTCTAGCTCCAGTCCCAAAGGTGTAAACTTGAGGACTAACCCAATGATTGGCACAACAGCAATGCTTAAGCCGAAGCTAAGCGCCAGCCTTTCCAGAGCGTCTGGTCCCTGACTTCGTGGAAAGAGAGCGGCGACGAGAGCATAGCCGGGAGCCAGGAGTAGCACAGGCAACCCAAGAATAATACGAAGAGTCGGCGAGGCTAATAACACGCTAGCAATAAGTACTAGTACTAACAGGTTCACGGGTACAAGCTCATTCGCCAATATGATGCCCAACAAACGTTTCTTCAAGCTGTGAAAAGAATACCACAGCCCCAATGTGAAGGCAATAAACGGCCTGGTGGGGGCGCTGGCAGAAGTTTTTGAATCAGCCAGATAGCAGTTGCCTTGCATCAGAGCTGTCCAGCACCTATAATAAAGGCGTACGAGGAGCCGGTTGGATGGAAAGGATTGTTGTGAAGTGTGAAGGGCTACCGTCTGAGGCTATGGGTTCGGAAGCCCGCAGGAGGTAGGGAAGTAGGGATGTACAGGGGCAATAGGATTGCCGTAGTTATCCCGGTCTATAATGAAGAGAGGTTCATCGGGGGTACTGTTGAGCAGGTACCTCCTTTTGCTGACGAAATTTATGTCATAGATGACGGCAGTTGTGACAATACCGCCAACGTTGTCAACACTCTCGTCCGACCCAGGGTGCGGCTAATCCAGCACGAAAGAAACAAAGGGCTTGGTGCCGCCATGTCTACCGGGTACAAGGCAGCCTTAGCTGATAAGATGGACATAGTTGTCAAAATTGACGGCGATGGGCAGATGCCGCTGGAACTCCTGGAATATCTGGTGGCTCCGATAGCAGAAGGAAAAGCCGATTACACCAAAGGTGACCGACTTTCTAATCCTGAATACCGAAAGGGCATGCCCAGGTTCAGGTTGTTCGGAAATCTCCTTCTTACTTGGCTTACGCGAGTCGCTTCTGGCTACAAGCGTCTCAGTGACCCCCAGAATGGCTATACTGCTATATCCAGAAAGGCACTGGAGAAAATCAACATTGATTGGATTTTCCCCTACTATGGGGCAGCTAATGATGTTCTCATCCAACTAGGTGCCAATAATCTCAGAGTCAGGGATATTCCTATGCCGGCAAAATACGGCGGCGAAAGGTCGTCAATTAAATACCTAGTCTATATTCCTAGGGTATCTTCATTACTCCTGCGACGGTTCGTGTGGCGACTGTGGCGAAAATATATCAAGCGTTAACAGGTGTCGTATTAGGCAATGGGGGTTTGTGACCTCAGGCATTCACAATGGAGGAGCGATATATGGAACGAGTCTTGGTCACAGGCGGTGGGGGGTTCATAGGAAGTCATTTGGCAAGGTATCTGTATCAGCAGGGGCATTTTGTTCGGATTGCCGATATGAAGTTTGATGATTACATCCAGGAGAAATACTGGAGCGAAAAGCTTCAGTTAGACCTCAGAATACTGGAAAATTGCCATAAGGCAACAAGAGGTATTGATAAGGTCTATAATCTTGCCGCTAACATGGGAGGCATAGGCTTTATCACCTCGGTGTCTGCCGATGTGATGCATGACAATGCATTGATAAATAC
>CAZCEF010000041.1:0-9629 GCA_964497695.1 uncultured Dehalococcoidaceae bacterium
GTGAGGTAAGAGCTCACCAGCGGCTGGGTGACCAGTCGGCTGGGTAAACCCCATCCGGAGCAAGACCAAATAGAGGGACAAAGGGACGCCCGGCCTGTCCCCGGGTTGGTCGCTTGACCCTTCCGGTAACGGAAGGGCTAGATAGATGGTCACCGTCCTTCACTTGTGAAGGATACAGAACTCGGCTTATAGGTCTACTTGGCCCCCTGACTCTTGTCATTTTTTGTCCTCCTGCTCTTCGTCTTCTTTCTTCTCTGGATTACCTAGAGATGTCTGCCCTTTCTTCCATACGCTCAACTGACGGCGCTTCACTTGGCTTGTGTAGTCGGGTAGCAGGACGGGGGAAATCCTTCTGGTTACGATGCCTGCCGCCTTCAGTTCTTTGTCGTAAGCTGTTACATGGTGCAGTGACAACTTGCCCTCTTCAATGTAATCACGGGCATAGCGAGCGGCGTTTTCACCAGCAATCCGCCCAAAGACGAGAACCCCCAGCAGGGAGTTGCCCATCAACCGGTTTTCCCCATGGACACCACCTGCCACTTCCCCGGCGATGAAGAGCCCGGGAATAGCCGTCTCACCGCGTTCGTTAAATTCCAAGCCCCCGTTCTGGTAATGTAGCGTCGGGTAGATAAGTATAGGCTCCTTTGATATATCAATACCGAATCGTTTAAAGAGGATGAACTTGCCGGGGAAATCCCTTTCCACTGTCCCCTTCCCGTATAGGATATCAATCATAGGTGAATCAAGCCATACACCCAATTTCCCCGTCGGCGTGGGAATCCCCTTTCCCCGCTCCAGACATTCTCTGATAATGGTGGCAGACTCTACGTCTCTTGGTTCGCGCTCGTTGACGAATTGCTCGCCATCAATGTTTAAAAGGTTGGCTCCAGCCCCGCGGAATCTCTCCGTAATCAGGAGACCCTCCACCTGTTCCGGAAAGACGGCACCAGTGGGGTGGTACTGGACAGTATGGAGAAACTTCAGTTTGAGTCCCGCGCGATATCCCAGGACAACTCCATCGGCAGTGGCGCCATAATGGTTGGTAGTCATGAAGCCCTGAATGTGTAGCCGACCACAGCCGCCAGTGGCAATAAGGGTGGCTTTAGCTTTGACCAAGATATATTCCGTAGTCTCAAGGTTATAGAGTATAGCGCCGGCACAGCCACCGTTTTCATTCAGAACCAGCTCAATAGCCGGAGAGAACTCAAGCACCGTGATATTCTCGCGATTACGTGATTCGTCGCGTATTGTGCGCATAATTTCGGCACCGGTGATATCACCACAGAAATGCATCCTCTTGCGGCTGGTCCCTCCGCCGTGAAGAGTACGCAGACGCCCATCGGGAAATTTAGAGAACATAACGCCGAGACTTTCTAACCAGCTGATTACATCAGGCGCTTCCGCGACCATGGTCGCCACCAGCGCCGGAACATTCTTAAAGTGACCGCCGCCTATGGTATCAAGATAGTGCAGAGCCGGTGAGTCTTTCTCTGGTTTCGTGGCAGCCTGGATGCCTCCTTCCGCCATCATAGTATTGGCATCACCGTGGCGCAGTTTAGTCGCCAGTACTACGCGGGTGCCGTTTTCTTCAGCCAGGAGTGCTGCCGCTGTCCCAGCGCCACCTCCCCCAATGATCAAAACATCAGTCTCAATATCAATGCGAGATAGGTCAATTTCCTCTGGATTTATCCAGCTGCGAGCCTCCAGAATATCAGCAAATTCATGGGCAACCCGATAGCCCTTGTTCGGACCGACTCTCAGTTCCCGCCGACCTCCCTCTTTATAATCAGGGTGAAACTTTCTCAATACCTCCTCAGACCCCTCCGAGGACATACGGGGGAACTCTTTTCCCTTCCGCTTAGACGCCAACCTTTCCGCTCTTGTCTTCTCAACTATTTCAATCAGTTTTCTGAGTTCTTCAGTATAAGGCATAGCATCCTCCTAGAGATATTCGCGCCCGGCTGGTGTCCAGTCTTCGCTAGCCATCTCCGGTTCTATCTCGCGAACCTGAAAAGCCTCTCTAAGCTCCTTTTCGCCAAGTTTCAGGAGCCTTCTTAAAGCCTCCCGACACTCTTTACCCTTTGCTACTTCAACGGCTTGAGCCAGATGCTCAGCTCGGGGAGCAATTCTACTGCCGTAAATCCGCCTCGCCAGCTGGGCAATATGGAACTGAGGTAATTCTCCCAGACATCGGCTGGTACAGAGCCCGCACTGGATACAACTGAAGGAAAGGGTAGCCGCCCTAGCGATATTCCCCTGCTTCACCGCCGAGATAACATCCATCATCTGGATATCCATCGGGCAGACCTTGGTACAGCTGTTACAGGCGAGACAGCGGAATACTTCCGGGTATAGCTGAAATATCTCTTCGGGATTGGCGGTGAGTTTTTCAAAATCATACCGGGCTCGGTTTGCTGGATAGAAGGGTATCTGAGTCAGATACATATTTGGTTGTACCACTGTCTGGCAGGCTAATCCAATATAAAGATGATAATCGCCGGGCTTACGATAAACCGTGGCGCAGGCACCGCAGATACCACCGCGGCAGCCACAGCCTCGGATATACTGGTAGCCAGCGTATTCCATCGCCTTCATAATGGTCACGGTTTCGGGCACTTCGTATTTCTTGCCCATAATATACACCGGAATCAGTTCTATCTTTTCATTTGAAACGGCCTTCTTACGATGCTTCATACTCATGACAACCTCCACTTGATTATAAACCGTGCGCGGCTAATAGGCGCAGAGGGGAAATTAAATGTTTCCTTAACCATTGTCTGACCCCAGCTATCCCGAGAGCCAGCCCAATGAGTTCGGTAAAGTAGAAGACGGGGAGCTTATCTGATTGCCTTGCCTCCAGATTGGAATGGCACAAAGGGCAGGCGGTAACGATGGCTTCCGCTCCGGCGTTTCGTGCCCACTGGGTTATCTCAGCGACCAGCCGGCGGGCGATGTGTCTTTTGCTCATTGACAGGCTCCCGCCACAGCAGTCTACCTTGCCGGACCAGTCTCTAACGTCGGCGCCCGTTGCATCCAGTAGAAGGTCCATCATTCTTGGGTTTTCGGGGTCGTCAAAAGCGACCACCTCGGGCGGTCTGACCAGGTAACAACCGTAGTAACAGACTAATTTCAGCCCGGCAAGCGGCTTGGCGACACTATTTTTTAATTTTGTCACGCCAACATCGTGATAAATTATCGGCAGAAGATGCCGGATATTATTTTTGGCTTCATAAGGCGTACCAATTAACTCTGCCAGTTCATCTCGCTGTTTGGGGTTGTCCTTCATCTCCTTCTGGGTGGTTCTTAGCCGGAGATAGCAGGCGGGACAGGCAATCGCCAGGTCAAGACCGACCTTCTCAGCGAGGGCGAGGTTTCTCCCGGCCAAAGCGTGCGCCAGCCAGTGTCCGGTCTGATGCGCCGAGGAAGCACCGCAACAGCTCCAGTCAGTGAGTTCAGCCAGCTCTATCCCCAGGCGGGCAGAAATCGCCCGCACCGACAGGTCATATTCTCTGGCGGTTGATTCCAGTGAACAGCCAGGGTAATAGGCGTATCTCAGGCTTTTTCCTCCGTGGTGAGTTTTTGGTTGACCCGGTGAAAGATGGTTCTAACCTCCCGCGGGCTTCTGAATCCTGGTGGAAATACCTTGAGCTTTCCTTTGACTAACATTTTTAGACCCAAGCCCAGGTCACCGAAGAAGTCGCCGGTTTTCAGTTTGAACCAGAGTAGCAGGGACAGTTCATGCGGTTTGCCCCAGCGCTTCAGGCTTGTCAGGAAGCTGTCATGAAAGGCAGCAATTCTTCTCTCTTTAATCGCCGCCTTCTCCAGTAAGGACATTTCCCGCAGTGTATCCATCAGTTTCGGCATGTCCACATTGTTCGGGCAGCGTGTGGCACAGGTCGCACAGTCAGCGCAAACCCAGATGGTGGCACTGGTCAGGGTCTCCTGTTTCAGTCCTAACTGCACCATGCGGACTATCTGATTCGGGAGATAGTCCATGGCGAAGGTTGTTGGGCATCCCAAACTGCAGGTGAGACACTGGTAACAGCGCTCAAGGTTAGTCTGGCTCGCCTCCTTTACCTGAGATAAGAAAGTGGCGTCAGAAATTAGCTGTCTCTGCGAGTCAAAATATTTCATTTGGCTAAATCCCTACCTCCGTAAGCTCTTCCTCTTTGAAAGTGGCAAGTGGCAGTTCATCTTCCAGGCTCCTGCCGGGGAGGTAGCCAAAAGTTTTCTGTAATTGGTCGCCCACCAGACGGAACAAATTAAACACCGGGACATTATTCGGGCAGGCTTCGGTGCACATACCGCAGCCGACACAGGAGGTAGCCATATGGTTCAGTCGGGTCAGGTGGAAAAGCAGAGTATCAGTGGGCATTCTGAGGGCGCCTCGCCGCTGTGCCCAGTTCAAATATTTTTGGGCTTCAAATTCAAATACCGAGGAGTCGAAGAAGCATTCCTGACAATAACAGAGCGGACAGGCAATCTTACAGTTATGGCAGTTAACACACCGGGCAAAAGTAGCCCTGAGATTGTCCAAGCCGCGAACCTTGGTCTGGATTTCTTGGAAAAATTGCTTCCTTTTTTCAGTGCGGCGGGAGACCAGTTTAGCTATGGCTGTCTCCCTGTCCCGTACCTCCGTCATTGGCAACTGGAGTTCCTTAATTACTTTCTCGCCAGCTTCGGTGTTACTGCCAATAAGAACGTTCTGATTGAAATCCACTCCTATCAGCCCGATAGTCAGGTCAGAATTCATGGGAACCGGATACTCACACACCTGACAGGCTTTTCGCAGGAGAGGGTCTTCTCTACCACCTTGAAACTTATGCAAAAATTCCTCAGCCGGCGATGCCGCTTCCTGGGCAAATTTCCCGTAATCGCTCATTGAATAGGTTCCCGGGCAGTCCACCCCGATAAGTAGTAAGTTCGTCAGCGATGCCTGTTTCAGCTTCACCAGCTCAATCAGGGCTCTGAGTTCACAGGGTCTTAAGACCACTCCCAGTTTCTGTGGGCTTGACGCGAGCCGGGTGATGGCAGATACCAGTTTGGCGGAATTGACCGGCATCACCGGCGCAAGCGGGCTGGCGATTTGAAGTAACTCGGCACGGCTGACTATCGCTGGTGCCACACTATTCTCTGCCGGAAGGGGCAAAAGGACAAATAAAGCCTCAACCAGCCTGCTCTGCAGGAGGCGGCTCAGGAAATCTCTAATTGCCTCGGGCAATCTCCCTGCCACCACGGGCAAAGTAGCATACTTTTCCATCGTTACTCTTAGAGCGTCCAATCGTTTTTCATTGGATTGGGCCCCAGTTTTTTGATAGCTTCAGTGAACTCTTTCATAGTTCTGGCGAACTTGGCGCCCTCGGCGGCACTAATCCATTTGAGTAATACTCTGTCCGCATCAAGCCCGAGGGTTGCCAGTATGAGCCTCAGAATGGCAATTCTCCGTCTAGCTTTGTAATTGCCGGAGACATAATGGCAGTCGCCCGGAGGACACCCACTAACGATTACGCCGTCAGCGCCACCAAGCAAAACTCTCAGCAAATACACCGGGTCCACTGAACCACTGCACATGGTTCGTATCGGGCGGACATTAGCCGGATACTGCAATCTAAGCGTGCCAGCGAGGTCAGCCGCCGTCGCGGTACACCAGTTGCAGAAAAAACCGATGATAACCGGTTCAAACGGTTCTTCTTTAGCCAATCATTTCACCTCCTCGGGGCAGAAGGGCAGCGTCAACTACCGCTAGAGCCTGCTTATCCCAGAACCCTCTCAACCTCGCCGCGCCACTGGGGCAGGCAACCACACAGGCGCCACAACCCTGACATAAAGCCTCTTTAACAATTATCTCATCACTTTCAGTATTCTTCATCCTGACGCCGTAAGGGCAAGCACTGACACAAAGCTCACATTTCCGGCACCACCTCTGAATCGTCTCCGAGATTAATTTCCCCGACTCCAATTGCCCTCTCACCAGCAGAGATACCGCTCTCTGGGCGGCTGCCTGAGCCTGAGTGATACTCTCGTCTACTCCGCGCGGGGAGTGTGCCAGCCCGCAGACAAAGATTCCCGGAGTAAGAAAGTCCACCGGCCGGAATTTGGCTTCGGCTTCTTGGTAGAAGCCGTCCTCATTCCAATCAACCCCCAGAATTGGCGCCAGTGCTGTCTGGGCGGTGGGGATAATAGCTGGGCTTAATATCACCAGGTCAGGTTCCAGACGCAGTCTCCCGCCTAAAACGGACTCGGTAACCTCAACTACCAGCCCGTTTTGCTCCCGCCTTACTTCGGGCTTGCTATCAAGCTCGTAATGAAAGAAAAGCACTCCTTTCTCCCTGGCTTCAGTGTAATACTCCTCCTTCAGCCCATAGCTCATCATATCACGGTACAAAATAAAAACCTCAATTCCAGGATTTATCGCCTTCAATTTCAGGGTATTTTTCAGAGCCTGGGAACAGCAGACCCGACTACAATAGGGTCTCTCGGTTTGCCGGGAGCCGACACACTGAATCATCACCACCGATTTTAAATCTAAGAGGTCAGGCTTGTTTAGGGACAGCTTCTTTTCCAGTTCCCTTTGGGTTATCACCCGCTGGTCCTGCCCGTAAAGATACTCTTTAGGACGGTATTCCTCACCACCCGTGGCGACGATTATCGCGCCAACCTCTAAAGGCGACAGAACTGAGTTCTTCTCCTTCAGGCTCACCCCAAATTTGCCGGCATATCCCTGATGCTGCACTACCTCGGTCTCCAGATGAAGGTGAATGAGTCGGTTCTCCTTAATCTGGTTGGTGATTTTCTCCAGTAATGCCTGAGGTTGTCCGCCTTCCAGCGTGGCGTAAAGGTGTTTCAAATTGCCCCCCAGCTCGTCTGACTTCTCCACCAGATGAACTTCAAATCCCTGTTGTGCCACAGATAGCGCTGCGGTCATACCAGCAACGCCACCACCGATGACTAGCACACCGGGACTAACCTTTTCTGAAGAGAGTGGCATCGTCCCTTGCGTCTTGGCTATTTCAATTGCCATTGCCAGCAGGCTTTCGGTTTTTTCCGTGACTAGTTTTGAGTCATCCCGGTGCACCCAGGCTATCTTCTCTCTCAAATCAACCATCTGCACGAAGAAGGGACTGAGTCCGATTTCGTCAGCGAACCTCTTGAGTAATAAGGCATCAAGATACCGGCTACAGGCGCCAATGATGAGACGGCTGACCCTCTGTCCGCTCACGCTCTGCTTAATCTTTTCCCAGGTGTGTCGGTGGCAGAGGTAAGGCGCCTCTTCCACAAAAGTGACGCCGGGCTGTCTCTGGCTGAATTTGGCTATCTGCTCAAAGTCAAGCGTTGTTGTGTTCTGCCCCCCGCAGGTACACAGCAAAACACCTATTTGTGGCTCCTCCTCGGCGGTAAGCACGTTGGTCTCCAATTGAGCCGCCGAGAAGACACGCTGAGATGAGAGCATCTGAGAGACCTGGCAAGCGGCGGCGCCCGCTTCAGTCATGGTATCAGCAATATCCTTGGGTGCTGAAACAGAGCCGCAGACATATATCCCGTCGCGAGTGGTCTTAACGGGAGAGAAAGGCGCCGTCTGACAGAACCCCCACTTATTAAGTTCGACTCCCAGAATCTGGCTAAGCTCCTGAAACTGAGGGGAGGGAACTTGTCCTACAGACAGTATCACCAGCCCAAACTGGTGTTTGACCGGTACTCCGGACTCGGAAGGTGCCGTCAGTATCAGGTCTTTCGTCTGGTAGTCCTCTTTGATTACCGGAATGCGACCGCGAATGAATCTCACTCCCAGTTCATCTCTGACCTGTTCAAAGTAGCGATAGTATCCTTTGCCAAAAGCCCGAATATCCATGTGGAAGATGCCAACTTCAGTCTGGGGGTTGCTCTGCTTGATTAACGCGGCTTCTTTCATCGCCGCCAAGCAGCAGGCTGAGGAGCAATAGTTTCTCTGGCTATCCCTTGAGCCGACGCATTGCAGGAAAGCCACCGAGCCTGGAGACTGACCATCCGAGGGGCGAAGCAGCTTCCCTTGTGACGGACCGTTTGGACTAAGTAGTCTCTCCAGTTCCAGGCTAGTGAGCACATTGGGGTAGCGCTGGTAGCCATACTGGCTGGCGAGATGGGGGTCAAATTCTTCAAAGCCGGTAGACAGGACGATAGCCCCTATCTCTAGCTCCTTGACCTTTTCGGCTTCATCAAGGTTAATTGCCGGCACCGGGCATTTCGCCACACAAGCACCGCATTTGGTGCAACTGTCCCAATCAATAATGTAGTACTGAGGGATGCCCTGTAGGTGAGGACTATAGATTGCCTTACGCGATGACCGGTTCGCATTGGAGTGGTCGGCTGTCTCTACTGGGCAAACCTCAGCGCAGATTCCACAGCCGAGGCATAAATCGGAATCCACACCGGTCGGGTGGGAGTTCACCGTAACCACAAAATTACCGGCTTCTCCCTCAAGTCGTTTTATCTCAGTAGAGGGTAAAAGCTCAATGTTTGGGTGAACCAGTCCACGGCGTAAACAGAAATATGAAGACCTGTCGGGGGAGAAGATAGGTAGCATCTGGCACATCCCGCAGTGGTTATTGGGGAACCACTTATCCATTCGGAGGAGAGCGCCGCCGAGTCTTGGACTGCGGTCTGCCAAATAGACTTTAAACCCTGCCTCAGCCAAATCAAGGGAAGCTCTGATGCCTCCCACGCCGGCACCGATAACCAGCACTGCGCCAAATTTGCTCATCTTACATCTTACCGTATTCAGTTGCGATAACATCAATCATTTCAAAGAACTGCCCAGGAGTCCAGTTTTTGTGTTTTATGGCTTTAGACGGGCAGGTAACGGCACAAGCGCCGCAACCTTCGCACAGCGCCTCATTAATCTTGACTGCCTTTTTTCTGGGCTCAAGTTCAATGGCTTTAAAGGCGCAGATAGAGACACACTGCCCACAGCCACTACATACCTCGGTATCCACGACAGCAATGGTAGGTTCGTGAAGGAGCTCTTTTCGGGAGAAAAGGGAGAGGACTTTACTGGCGGCGCCGCTAGCCGAAGCGACAGTATCCGGCAGGTCTCTGGGCCATTGTGCCGCGCCTGCCAGATAAATGCCAGAGGTCAGGGTCTCCACCGGTCTGAGTTTGATATGGGCTTCGCTGATGAAGCCATGCCCATCAACAGTGACATTGAGCTTTCGGGCAAGCTCCTTGACTCCCGGACTGGGTATCACCGCAGTTGCCAGCACGACTAAGTCGGCAGCAATTTCAATATTTCTCCCGATTAGCGTGTCAACACCCCAGACTTTGATTTTGGCGCCGTCCCGGAATATTTTTGATACTTTGCCGCGGAGGTAGAGCACTCTCTCTTCATCCACCACTCTCTTGACAAACTCCTCATACCCTTTGGCATCGGAACGAATATCCATGTAAAAGATATACGCTTGCCCGGAGGGCACAGCTTTTTTGTAGAGCATCGCCTGTTTTGCCACCGCCATACAGCAGACACGGGAGCAATAGGGAACGCCGTGCTCTGGGTCGCGCGACCCAACACACTGGACAAAAACCACCTGCTGCGGGACTTTGTGGTCAGAGGGTCTCCTGACTTCTCCGGCGGTGGGTCCGGAGGGGGAGAGAAGCCG
>CAZCEF010000042.1:0-9435 GCA_964497695.1 uncultured Dehalococcoidaceae bacterium
GGGAGAACTTCTATGCCCTGCGCAAGCAGTGGCTGAAAGAGAAGCGGTGGGAGGGAAAGGAGACGTCACTGTAGTCCCAATTGTCATTGCGAGCGCTCACCTATCACTCAAAAGCGAAGCAATCTCGGTTTGACTTGTTGAGATTGCCACGTCGCTTCGCTTCTCGCGATGACAAAAACGCGCTCAGAGTGACGGAGCACGGCATTACAGTGCCTTCAGTTCCTCCCACAGCACATCCTGCAAATTGAACACCGGCCCGTCTTTACAGACCTGTTTCAAGCCATTTCTGGTCTTGATGGTGCACGCGTAGCAGACGCCCAGCCCACAGCCCATCCTCATCTCAAGGGAAATCTGGACCGGCTTGTCTTTCAATAAGTCGGCGTGCTTGGTCGCCATATCACGATACATCCCTAGCGGTCCGCAGGCGAAAATCTGCTCGGCACCCCCGATGAATTCAGGCAGGATTTCAGTTATCATCCCCTTTTCACCCGTGCTACCGTCCTCCGTGGCAAGGAGAAGCTCGCTGACGGTGGGTAGATAGCGCATCGGGTAGAGCTGACGGGCGGAGGGTGCGCCGAGGAGTAATCTGACCACATGCCCCAGTCGCAGTGCCTCCTGCGCCAGAAACCCCAGCGGCGCAATGCCGATTCCACCGGCCAGAAACAACAGGTTCTTAGCATTGGGGTCAATGGTGAACCCATTGCCCAGCGGCCCCAGTAAGTCCAGCTTTTCGCCCACTTTACACCGGGAAAGCCAGCGCGTGCCCCTGCCAACGACCTTGACCAGTATCGCCAGCCTGGTTTTCTTGCTGACCTGATGAATGCTCAGCGGACGGCGGAGCAAAGTATCCTCACCGCACCGCACCATAAGGAATTGCCCCGGCTGGGCAACCGACGCAATTTCCGGTGCTTCCAGCGAAACAAGAAAGACGCTGGGCATGACCTCACTCGTGCCGATGACCGGTGCCAGCACCTGTTTCACTCTTAGTCCTTTCCGCGGTATTCAGGAAGGGGTTTCACACTGTAAGTCCGGTTGCCGTTAGCCAGTACCTGCACCGCAGCGCGGAAAGTGTCCAGTGAGGTGAAGCAGGGCAGACGCTTCTCCGTGGCGGCACGGCGGATGCGGAAACCGTCTCTCAATGGAATCTGCCCGCCGGTAATCGTGTTGACCACGCCGTTGATGGTGCCATCATTGATAATATCGATGACGTTGGGGTGCCCCTGGCTGATTTTCTTGCTAATCATGGTTACGGGCAAGCCAGCCGCTTCAATCATCGCCGCCGTCCCTTCCGTGGCGAAGAGCTTGTAGCCCAGCGACCGTATTTGTCGGATGATGGGTAAAGCCTCGGGCTTGTCTCTATCGGCGATGCTGAGGAGGACCGCCCCATGCGGCGGTAGCATCAACCCGGCGGCAAGCAGTGCCTTGGCTAAAGCCGTATCAAAGGTGTAATCAATGCCCATTACCTCGCCGGTGGACTTCATCTCGGGCCCAAGGTAGGTGTCAACCCCCATCAGCTTCTGCATGGAGAAGACCGGCGCCTTGATACCGAAGAGCGGGCGCGGCGGCACCAGCCCGTTCCGGTAGCCCTGCTCTTTCAGACTGGTGCCCAGCATCACCCGCGTGGCAACCTTGACCATCGGCACGCCTGTCACCTTGGAGATAAAGGGGACGGTGCGGCTGGCACGAGCGTTAACCTCAAGAACGTAGACGGTGGAGCGCCCCCCATCCTTCCCCGGTAGAATAACATACTGCACATTCATCAGCCCTTTAATCTTCAGGGCAACCCCGATTCGTACTGCGTAATCAACGAGGGTATCAATTTCCGGCTGAGTGAGAGTCACACCGGGATAGACCGCCATCGCATCGCCGCTGTGGACGCCGGCGCGCTCAATATGCTCCATTATGCCGGGAATAAGCACGGTCTCGCCGTCAGCGATGGCGTCAAGCTCTACTTCTTTGCCCTGAATATACTTATCAATGAGCACCGGGTGTCCGGTATCCACTTCCAGGGCGAATTTCATATATCGGACAAGCTCATCGGCATTGTGGACAATCTCCATTGCCCGACCACCCAGAACATAGCTGGGGCGGACGAGCACGGGATAGCCAATTAGCTGGGCAATGGTCAGGGCTTCATTCACCGATGTCACGCCAGCGCCGGGGGGCTGAGGAATACCCATCTGGCTCACGAAATTCTCAAAGCGCTTGCGGTCTTCCGCCAAGTCAATGGTCTCCGCTGATGAGCCGATGATGGGATTGCCTGAGTGGTGAAGCGGCATCGCCAAATTAATCGCCGTCTGCCCGCCGAACTGGCAAATTGATGGTGGTGAGCCGTTATCGTTTCGCTCGTTTTCCAGGATATCGCGGACACCCTCTTCATCCAGAGGTTCAAAATAAAGTCGGTCGCTGGTGTCAAAGTCAGTGGAGACCGTCTCCGGGTTAGAGTTTGCCATAATAGCTTTGTATCCCGCCTTCTGGAGAGCCCGCGCCGAGTGGACACTGCAGTAGTCAAATTCAATCCCCTGCCCAATGCGGATAGGTCCCGACCCGATGACCAGCGCCTTGTTTTCTTTAATCGTCAGGGCTTCATTCTCCTCTTCATAGGTGCTGTAGAAGTAAGGGGTGGCAGCATCAAACTCAGCGGCACAGGTATCCACCATCTTGTACACTGGCAGGATATGCCACTGGTGGCGGAGGTCGCGCACCTGTTCCGGGAGTCGGTCCGCCAGCGTGCCAATCTGGATATCAGAGAAGCCCATCCGCTTGGCTTCGCGCAGTAGCTGGGGTGTTAATGGTTCGGAGAGGAGACGCTTTTCCATATCAACAATGTTCTGGAGCTTGACGGTGAACCAGAGGTCAATATCAGTGCGTTTGGCAACTTCCTCCGGACTGATGCCCCGCCGCAGTGCCGCCATCATCGCCCAGAGTCGCAAATCGTTGGGGTAGAGCGGGTAAGTATCCGGGTTATTTCCTTTCTCCCAATTGGGGTCTTCCCACAGCAGAGTACGCTTACCGAACTCCAGTGAGCGGACAGCCTTATTCAGCGCCGCCTCAAAAGTGCGGTCTATTGCCATCACCTCGCCGGTGGCTTTCATCTGCGTGCCGATGACTCTATCGCCCTGATGGAACTTATCAAAGGGCCAGCGCGGCACTTTGACCACGATGTAATCTACCACCGGCTCAAAGGAAGCCATCGTCTTGCCGGTAACCGCATTGGGGATTTCGTCCAGTCGTTTGCCCACGGCAATCTTGGCGGCAACACGGGCAATGGGATAGCCGGTAGCCTTGCTGGCGAGGGCGGAACTGCGACTGACTCTCGGGTTGACCTCAATGACATAGTATTCAACGCTCTTGGTGTCAAGGGCAAACTGAATGTTACAGCCCCCCTCAACCCCGAGGGCGCGGATAATCTTGAGGCTGGCGGTGCGGAGCATCTGGTATTCTTTATCGGTCAGGGTCTGGCTGGGGGCAACAACGATGCTATCGCCGGTGTGCACACCCATGGGGTCGTAGTTCTCCATACAGCACACCGAGATGCAGGTATCGGCGGCGTCACGCATCACCTCATATTCAATCTCTTTCCACCCACCCACCCACCGCTCCAGCAAAACCAGATGAATGGGACTGATTGCTAGGGCGTTGGCGACCAGCGATTCCAGGTCTTCCCAAGTGCTCGCCATGCCGCCGCCGGTGCCCCCCAGGGTAAAGGAGGGGCGGATGATGAGCGGTAACCCGATTTTCCGGGCGGCTTTGCGGGCTTCATCCATAGTGGTGACACTGGCGCTTTCCAGCGCTGGCTCGCCAATACTGAGTAAAAGTCTTTTGAAAAGCTCCCGGTTAGAGGCACTTCGTATCGTTTGCACCGGGGTGCCCAGGCTACGGACGTTGTATTTGTCCAGAACGCCCGCCTCTGCCAGTTCATGGGCAAGGGTAAGCCCGGTCTGCCCGCCAAGGGTGGGGAGAAGTCCATCGGGACGCTCCCGCTCAATGATGCGCGTGAGCACATCCACGGTCAGCGGCTCGATATAGACGATATCGGCAATGTCCTCATCGGTCATGATGGTGGCTGGGTTGGAGTTGACCAGCACGGAGATGACGCCCTCTTCTTTCAGGGCTTTGCACGCCTGCGTGCCGGAGTAGTCAAACTCCGCCGCCTGCCCGATGATTATCGGCCCCGACCCAATGATTAGCACTTTTGAGGGTTTAGACATAGTATTTCTTTCTCATCTAAAATAATTCAAATAAGTAAGTATGACACCAATGATGGTGGCAATTGAAGCAATAGCTGCCAAGATACTTAATACTTTATGCAATTCAACCCATCGCCATAACCGTTCGGGGAGGGTTATTTTTAATCCGTAGTGTGCCAGCCTATCCTCTAAGCTTTTAATAAATTGGTTGAAATGTTCATCATACTGGTACTTACTATATCCCATCCTCATGAGCTCAATCGGACTAAGAGTTCCATCGTGGTGCCACCGTGAACGAGGAGGTACTCTTAGCATTATTCGGTTGTTCCCAACTGACTGCAAAGTGAGAAATCCAACCGGTGTTTTACTACCGCTTCCCTTGTCAATAACAAGAATATCAAAGGGAGCATAGTTGTCTGTTTCTTTTGAAGTGGCTAATCGTGCTTCAAAGAAGCAATCCTTAAAATATAATTCATTTGCTACACTAGTAATAATTTGATAAAACCTTCTCGGACTGTCCCCTTGTATTTCAATTTCCTTTGTGTTCTCTGAACTTTGCTCTGTCATTTTACCTCCCCTCCTTTGCCCCCTAATAATCCCTCTTACTCTCCCTTTCGGCAGGCTCAGGGCAAGCTCTTTAAGAAAGGGAGAAGTTTCTTTCCCCCTTTTGTAAAGGGGGACTAAGGGGGATTTATGTCCCACTTGTGCCTCCTCTGTCATTACGAGTCCTTCGGTGGAAGGGCGTGGCAATCTCAGCAAATCAGACCGAGATTGCTTCGCTCTTAAGTGATAGGCGGGCGCTCGCAATGACATTAGGAATATCCCTCCCTCACCATCTCCATAAACTGGTCAAAGAGGTATGTATTGTCCAGTGGTCCGGGGGAGGCTTCTGAGTGGTACTGGACGGCAAAGACGGGTAGCTCCTTATGGCGCACTCCCTCCACCGTTCCATCATTCAGGTTGATGTGGGTCACCTCCAGCCCGTCCTTCAGCGTGGCGGGGTCAACGGCGTAGCCGTGGTTCTGAGAAGTGATGTGGACATGCCCGTTAGCCAGCTCGCGGACGGGGTGATTACCTCCCCGGTGCCCAAACTTCAGCTTGAAATTCTTGCCGCCAAAGGCGCGGGCGATGAGCTGGTTCCCCAGACAGATACCCATAATCGGCTTCTGCCCAATCAACTGCTTGACGGTCATCACGATGTAGTCGAGCAGGTCGGGGTCGCCGGGTCCGGGTGAGAGCAGGATGCCGTCCGGCTTCAGCTTCAATATTTCTGCCGCCGACATCGTGCAGGGCACAGCGGTCACTTTGCACCCCTTGCGCCGTAGGATGCGCAGGATGGTAAACTTCAACCCGCAATCCAGCACGGCGATATGGGGCAACCCGTCGGGGTCGTTTCCGTTTGCCTCCCACTCGTAGGGGGTGGGTGTGCTTACCTCTTTGACAAAATCAATGCTCCCGTAGCTCGGCTGGCGCTTCAGTTCCTCCAGAGCCTCTTTGGGCGACTTGGTGGTGCTAATCATTCCCATCATCACCCCAACCGAGCGCAGTTTGCGGGTAATCGCCCGGGTGTCAATTCCCCAGATGCCGGGCATACCATTCTCAGCGAGGTAAGTGTGGATAGTCTTTTCACTCAGGTAGTGGTTCGGTTGCTGGCACTCCTCCCGCACAACAAAACCTCTCACCTGGATTTTGCCTGATTCAAAATCATACTTATTGGTGCCATAGTTGCCGATTAATGGGTAAGTGGGCACCAGAATCTGCCCGGCGAAGGAGGGATCGGTCAGCATTTCTTGGTATCCGACCATACTGGTATCAAAGACCACCTCCCCGTAGCTATCAACTTCTGCCCCGAAGGAGTAGCCCTCGTAGACCGAGCCGTCCGCCAGGACTAGAATTGCTTTCTTTGCCATATTTCATCCTTATAGACGAAATTGCCGTTATAAATCGTCGCCATCACCTTGCCCTTGAGTCTTTTGCCAGCGAGCGGTGTGTTCTTCCCCTTCGAGACGAATTTCTGAGTGTCCACCAGCCACTCCTTATTCGGGTCGAAAACAGTAACGTCCGCCGGCGCACCAATTTTCAATGTCCCCAGCCCCTTGTTCAGAATCTTGGCTGGTTCGCTGGTCAGCCGGGCGATGAGCGTTCTCAAATCAATCCGTCCATCATGCACCAGCGACATCAGGCTACCCAGGGCGGTGTCAAAGCCACTGATGCCGAAGGCGGCGCGAACGAATTCGCAGTTCTTGTCCAACGCCGCATGTGGAGCGTGGTCCGTAGCGATGATATCAATTACGCCTTCCTTCAGCCCTTGAATCAGCGCTTCATTGTCTTGCGGTGTCCTTAGTGGCGGGCTGACCTTGGCATTAGTGTTGTAGCCGACGACTTCCATCTCAGTTAGGGTGAGATGGTGAGGAGTAACTTCCGCCGTCACCCTGACGCCGCTCTTCTTTGCCTGGCGGATAAGCTCAACCGACCCCGCCGTGCTGACGTGAGCGATATGCAGCCAGCCGCCAGTTAAAGCCGCCAGCTCCAAGTCGCGGGCGACTATCTTTTCCTCAGCCACGGAAGGCATGCCGCGCAGCTTCAGTTCGCGGGAGACCATCCCTTCGTTTATCTGCCCGCCCTCGGTGAGAGTGGTATCCTCGCAGTGGTCAATTACGGGCAGGTTAAGAGAGCGACTATATTCCAGCGCCTGCCGCATCAGCCGCGCGGTCTTCACTGGGGCACCGTCATCGCTGAAACCAATCACCCCCGCCCCTGCCAGCTTCACCATGTCCACCAGCTCCTCGCCCTTCCGCCCTATCGTGACACAGCCAATCGGCAGCACCCGGATGACACCTTTTGCCTTGACGTAATCTATTGCTTCCCTGCTGTCCAGGGGTGGGTTAGTGTTAGGCATACAGCAGACAGTAGTGAAGCCGCCTTTCGCCGCCGCCTTGGTGCCGGTAGCGATGGTCTCCTTATTCTCATAGCCGGGCTGGCGCAGGTGGCAGTGCAGGTCCACAAATCCCGGGCAGACAATCATCCCCCATGCTGGCAGGACGTCATATTCTGGTTTACGGGGAATGGCGCCCCACCCCACAATTTTGCCATCGGTAATAAGGAGACTACCCATTGCGTCTATGCCTTGGCTGGGGTCTAGTATTCGTCCGTTCTCAATCAGTAACGACTTCATTTCCTTTTTACTTCCGCATATCGGCTGGGCTTAAAGCCCCTCGTCTTAGCTGCGTCTGCTGAGTCAAAAATAATCAAATTCTCTGGTCTGATTTTCCGCACCCAGTGACTTTCGGCGCTGTGAAATTTCTTGGTATCCTTTTTGCCTTCATGCCAGTCAGCGCTGGCGATATAATGTGGCTGCATTTCGTGCTCGCAGTAGACACACCTCAAGGTCAGCGGCTGGGTACTGACCATCTTGAACTCCGGCTTGATATATTTTGTCTCCGACTCCTGGACTGAGACGCACCTCGGGTTAAGACATTTGATGCCATAGTCGCGCCGGTAAAGTGGGTAATCAATCTTGCGCAGGAAAGACTCAAATTCAGGTATGTCAACTTGCTTGACTCCAAGCAAATAGGCGATAAGCGCCATCCGCACTGGCACCCCAAACGCCGCCTGCTTGAAGTACATGCTGCGCGGGTCGGCGTCCAGCTCACGGGCAAGCTCGTCCACCCTCGGCAGCGGGTGCAGGACAAGCGTCTTCTTGAATTCCTTTTCCTTGAGCAACTTCCTGTCAACTACCGGGTATCTTACTTTTGAGACCTCTTCCTCTTTTTCCAGCCTTTCCTTCTGCAATCGGATAACATAAAGGGCGTCCACTCCAGACTTCATTTCAATCTGAATACTGACATCCGGCATCATCGCTAGCTGGTGTGGTCGGCTTGGGGTCATATAAATTGCATCAAGAGGAAGAACTCCACGCTTGACGGTTTGGTTCAGCGCCTCGTATCTTCTCAGCTCACCTTTATATTCTGCAGTCAATTTGCGAATTACATGCTCAGGAAGTTCAAGACCAGGACCAGGACGGAAGTGCATGGTCGCCCCGAACCTAGCTAAGGCAAAAGTTAGTGAATGTATTGTTCGTCCATATTTTAAGTCTCCCCATAATGCAATTTTCAGTCCTTTAATGGTCTTCTTTTCCTTCTTAATGGTATAGAGGTCGCAGAGGGTCTGAGTGGGATGCTCATGACCGCCATCACCGGCGTTTATCACCGGCACACCGGCATAATCAGCCACCACCTTAGCCGCCCCCTCCCACGGATGCCGGATAACGATGATATCGGCATAGCTCCCCACCACCTTCGCCATATCAGCGATGCTTTCTCCCTTCGCCAGTGAAGTGGCACCAACATCACTGGCGGTGATGACCCCACCCCCCAATCGGTGCATTGCCGTTTCAAAGGAAAGCCGGGTGCGGGTGCTTGGCTCAAAGAACAGGCTCGCCATAATCTTGCCACGGCAGAGCCCAAACTGGTCGTTCATCGCCGCCGACATCTCATCGGCGAGAGCAAATAGCCCTTCGATTTCCCCGTTAGATAAATCGTCTATGGTCACCAGACTTTTAGCCATGGTTGTTCCCCTTCTGAGAGCTGTTGCCCTCATTTGGCTTTACTGCTTCGGGACTGACGATGGCGACTTCGTCCACGCCGTCAGTTTCTTGCAGACGGACCTGAATTTCTTCCTGTCTTGAGCTTGGGATGTTCTTGCCGATGTAGTCGGGGCGGATGGGCATTTCGCGGTGACCGCGGTCAACCAAGACGGCAAGCTGGATAGAGCGGGGACGCCCCAGGTCAATCAGCGCATCCATTGCGGCGCGGGTGCTGCGCCCGGTGTAAAGGACGTCATCCACCAGCACCACTGCCTTACCATCAATACTGGTGGGGATTTCGGTGTGGTGAACGATAGGTTGCTCTTCAGTCCAGTGGCGGTCGTCACGGTAGAGGCTGAAGTCCAGCGCGCCGACGGGGATTTTTGACTTTTCAAAGAGCTCAATGTTTCTTGCCAGGCGCTGGGCTAAAGGCACACCGCGAGTGCGCATCCCGACCAGGACAAGGTGATTGGTCGTCTTGTTCTGCTCAATAATCTCGTGGGCGATGCGCGCCAGCGTCCGCCGGATGTCATCTGAGTTCATGATGACTTTTTTAGCCATTAAAAAACCTCTTGCCGAGGCTGACAAGAGGTTGGACTAGTCCCGTTGTTTTTCCCTTGCCAGCCTCGCTGGGCTAGCTTAAAGGAGCCGTTTTTCTTA
>CAZCEF010000043.1:0-9398 GCA_964497695.1 uncultured Dehalococcoidaceae bacterium
CCCATATGGCGGAACTGAAAGCCAATAAAATCACCCCGATTGATATGGTGGTGGTTAACCTCTATCCCTTCGTCCAGACGGTAAACAAGGAAGGCGTTACCCTCGATGAAGCGCTGGAGAATATCGACATCGGCGGACCGACGATGATTCGCGCCGCCGCCAAGAATTTTCCCGCCGTCATCGTGGTCGTCGACCCCGCTGATTATCAGCCGGTCCTCGAGGGGCTAAGGAAAGGCGCACTACCGCCGGAGGAGCGTAAGCGGCTCGCCCAGAAGGCTTTCCAGCACGTCGCCGTGTACGATACCGCTATATCCCAGTACCTTCGCCAGGGCACGGAGGGTTTTCCGGAGGAGATGACCTTTGCCCTCAAGAAGCGCTACGGTCTGCGCTATGGGGAGAACCCGCACCAGCAAGCGGCTTTCTATGCGGAATTGGCAGTGGGTGGCAAACGCGACACAGGCATTACCTTTGCCAAGCAGCTCTGGGGCAAGGAGCTTTCCTATAATAACATCCTCGACTCCGATGCGGCGTGGGGGGTGGTCTGCGATTTTGCCGCGCCAACAGTCGCCATCATCAAGCATACCAACCCCTGCGGTCTTGCCAGTCACCAGGATATTGCTGAGGCTTACCGGAGGGCATTGACCGGCGACCCGGAGGCGGCTTTCGGCGGCATTGTCGCCGTCAACCGGCCGGTGAATAAAGCGGCGGCCGAAGAAATCGCCAAGACCTTCTATGAGATAGTTATTGCGCCGGAATATGAGCCAGAAGCACTCGAAGCGCTTAAGAAGAGGAAAGACCTGAGAATTCTGCTTGCCGAACTACCGCCCGGCTATGGCAAGGCACTCCCCGGCTACATCGATATCCGTCGGGTGAAGGGCGGCTTTCTCGTCCAGACGTCGGATACCGTGCCGGAAGACAAGGTCGATATGAAAGTGGTCACCAGGCGGGTGCCCACCAAGGCAGAGGTCGCCGACCTGCTCTTCGCTTGGCGCACCGCCAAGCACGTGAAATCCAACGCCATCGTCCTGGCGAAAGACAGGACACTGGTGGGGATGGGCGCCGGACAGCCGAGTCGGATTATCAGTTGTCAGATTGCCAAGGAAAGAGCTGGCGAGCGGACAAGGGGGAGTGTCCTCGCCTCTGATGCCATGTTCCCCTTCCCGGATGTGGTGGAATCGGCGGCGGCGGGCGGTGTCACCGCCATCATTCAGCCCGGCGGCTCAATCCGCGACGGGGACTCAATTAAGGCGGCAGATAGATATAATATGGCGATGGTCTTTACCGGCGAGAGACATTTTAGACATTAGGGTCAAGGAGGAGGTGGTGAACTACGGCAAACGCAGTCATCGTGACCGATATGTTGCGGGGCTTTCTGGAGAGGGGCTATCCGCTTTACATCGGGGATAAGGCACGTCGCATTATTCCCAATGTGCAGAAGCTTTTAGAACGAGAACTGACGAAAGGCGCTAAAATCTTCTTCATCTGCGATAACCACGACCCGGATGACCTTGAGTTCAAGATGTTTCCACCCCACTGCATCGCCGGCACCGTCGAGGTAGAGGTCATTCCTGAACTGGCAAAATACTCCGGGGAAATCATCCCTAAAAAGCGCTACAGCGGCTTCTACAATACCCGACTGGACGAGAAATTGAAGGAGCTGAAGCCGGAGAAACTGATTATCTGCGGCACACTCACCAACATCTGCGTCCTGCATACCACGGCGGACGCCCGAAATCGCGACTACCCGGTGGAGGTGCCCGTTGATTGCGTCGCCTCTAATGATGAAAAGATGCACCGCTTTGCTTTGGAACATATTGAGAAGGTGCTCGGCGCCAAATTGACCAGAGTAGGGGGGTGAGGTTATGAGCCAGCCCAAATTTGAACCAAGTCCGGAAGTGCTTTCCGGAGAGACGGCGGACATTTACTTTGCCCGCACCGTGGAAGTCCTGCGCAAGGAAGGAATTAACCCCGTTGCCACGATGGAGATTTTCCCCAATTCACCGGGCATCCTCTGCGGCGTAGAAGAAGCCAAAGCTTTGCTGGCTAAGATTCTGCCCAAAGGCGAAAGAGAAGTCTGGGCGATGGCTGAAGGCACACCGATAGAAGTCAAGGAAGTGGTACTGCGTATTAAAGCGCGCTACCAGTCCTACGGACTGTACGAGACGGCTTTGCTTGGTATGCTGGCACACGCCAGCGGCTGGGCAACCGCCGCCCGCGAGTGCGCCATCGCGGCGGGTAGTATTCCCGTCATCAGCTTTGGCGCCCGCCACGTCCATCCCTGTGTTGCCGGCGTAATGGACTATGCGGCGGTGGTGGGGGGCTGTGCCGGCTGTTCCAGTATTATTGGCGCCAAGCTGGCAGGTATTGAGCCGTCCGGGACAATGCCCCACGCCCTGATTTTGATTATGGGCGATACGGTAAAAGCAACTGAAGCCTTTGATCGGCATATGCCGCCCGAAGTGTCCCGAGTCTCGCTGGTGGATACCCTTAAGGACGAGGTCGAAGAGAGCCTGCGGGTGGCACGGGCGCTGGGGAAGCGACTGCACAGCGTCCGACTTGACACCCCGATTGAGCGGGGTCGCGTGACCGTCCACCTGGTCAAGGAGGTTAGAGCCTGGCTGGACTTGGAAGGCTTTAAGCACGTTAAGATTTTTGTCAGCGGCGGGGTTACTCCTGAGCGCATTACTGAGTTCCTTGATAATGGGGCACCGATTGATGGGTTCGGGGTAGGTAGCTATATCAGTAGCGCCAAGCCGATTGATTTCAAAGCTGACCTGCATGAAATTGAAGGTAAGCCAATATCAAAGCGGGGCCGCCTCCCCGGACTCCATCCCAACCCCAAGCTGAAGAGAGTAATGTAGGCTTTTCCTCTAACCACCTGTCATTGCAGGCCTAGTCCTTCACCCTGTGAAGGGTGTAATCTCAACAAATGAGACCGAAGTTGCTTCGCTTTCGAGTGGAAGGCGAACGCTCGCAATGACAGAAAAACCATAAGCAAACAAAAGCCTCTTTTGACCACTTGACAAATTATTGCTTTTGGTGTATTCTGATTTATCAGATAATTCGGAAAAATTAGAGGGTGTGCGACGATGTTAAAAAGTATGAAGTGCTGTCAGGTTGATGCCATCGTCACCGTCGATGCCAGAGGGCAAATCGTCCTGCCCAAAGACATCCGGGATAAAGCGGGAGTTAAAGCCGGGGACAAATTCGTCGTCATCAGCTCGGAATCCGCGGAGAAGGTCTGCTGTCTGTTCCTGGTCAAGGCGGAGGAGTTTGCCGAGACGGCGAAGGATATGCTCGGTCCGATGGTAAAAGAAATACTGAAGTAGTCAAGGAGGTTCCGATGAAAGAGACCGAAATTAAGAAGAACGTAAGGGAGGGCTACGCCAAAAGAGCAAAACAGGGTTCCTCCTGCTGCGCGCCGGCCGCTTCCTGTTGCGGTGGTGCTACTATGGCAGAGACCGTTAGTAAGTCGATTGGCTATTCCGAAACAGAACTGGCTTCGGTGCCTGAAGGGGCGAATCTTGGGCTGGGCTGCGGCAACCCGGTGGCACTGGCTTCCCTGAAGGAGGGGGAAACTGTCCTCGACCTCGGTTCGGGGGCGGGTTTTGACTGCTTCCTGGCGGCGAACAGAGTGGGCAAAAAGGGCAAGGTCATCGGTGTGGATATGACGCCGGAGATGATTGACAAAGCCAGAGAGAACGCCCATAAAGGCGGATACGATAATGTGGAATTCCGGCTGGGTGAGATTGAGAACCTGCCCGTCGCCGATGACTATGTTGATGTTATCATCTCGAACTGCGTCATCAATCTGTCGCCGGACAAGCCTGCTGTCTTCCGCGAGGCATTCCGGGTGCTCAAGCCGGGCGGTCGGCTGATGGTCTCCGACCTCGTTTTGCGGAAGGAGTTGCCCGACTTTATCAAGAACTCAGTGGCGGCGTATGTCGGCTGTATTTCCGGCGCCTCCTTGAAGGATGATTACCTTGGGGCGATAAAATCGGCTGGTTTCAAGCAAGTAAAGGTGGTTGAGGAAACTGTCTTTCCCATTGATTGCATGGCGAACGACCCTACCGCCCAGGCAATTATCAAAGAGTTGAAGATACCGGCGGAGATGTTAAGAGAGCTCGGCAGTTCCATCCTGAGCATCAAGGTGCAGGCGTCTAAGCCCAGGTAAGGGGCAGTAACCTCACCCCCTTTATCCCCCTCTCATTTCATTTCAGGAGAGGGGGATTTTATTTGGTAACCCATCCCCCTGACCCACTTCCCACGGGACACTAGTGTTAGAGGCTATATTTGGTGTGGGCTGAGTGCTATAATTAAAATGAGCGACGGGGGTGACCAATGCGCGAGGCACTGCTCTCGGAAAAGCTGCCTGACTCTAGAGTAAGGTGCAATATCTGCCAGTGGCGCTGTAACATCGCGCCGGGCAAGTCCGGTGTGTGCCGGATGTACCACAACCGTGATGGCGTCCTCTACAATATGAGCTATGCCAAAGCCTCCTCGGTTCACGCTGACCCCATTGAAAAGAAGCCCCTCTTCCATTTCTTTCCGGGAAGCGGCTGTTTTTCTTTAGGGAGCTGGGGCTGCAATTTTCACTGTCAGCACTGCCAGAACTGGGAGATTTCCTGTCCCATTGGTGATGAGCCGTGGCGCAACTCCCGGGATGTGCTACCGGAAATGGCGATTGCGCTGACGAAGCACTATAACTGCGAAGGTATCTCCTGGACCTACAATGAGCCAACGATGTGGTTTGAATACACTCTGGACTCAGCCAAACTGGCGAAGGCGAATAAACTTTATACTGTCTACGTCACCAACGGCTATACGAGTCCGGAAGCCCTTGACACCATCGGTCCGTACTTGGATGTCTGGCGCGTGGATGTTAAAGGCTTCAGCGACCGCTTTTACCAGGAGCTTGCCAAGATACCTCGCTGGCGGGGAATTTTAGACGTCGCCAAGCGAGCGAAAGAAAAATGGAATATGCATGTTGAGGTGATTACCAATATTATCCCGACGATGAATGACGATGATGAGCAATTGACCGGCATCGCTAACTGGATTAAGAACGACCTGGGTGAGCTGACCCCCTGGCACGTTACCCGATTTTACCCCCAGCACAACCTCCTGCACCTTCCGCCCACCCCCGTCCCTACCCTTGAGCAGGCGGTGCAAATCGGGAAAAAGGCGGGGCTAAAGTTCGTTTATGCCGGCAATGTGCCCGGACACCATTCTGAGAATACGCTGTGCTATTCCTGCGGACGACTTATCGTGCAGAGGGTTGGCTACGATACTCATGTGGTCGGTCTGGGGGGTTCAAAGTGTAAGTTCTGTGGTGCTGAGCTTAATTTCCGCACCTCTCTGGCGAAGGAGAAAGTGGGATGATTAGAAATCCAGTTGTTGCCGGGCAATTCTATCCGGCATCACCCAAAGAGTTGCGGGCGATGATACGGTCGCTGGTGGACGAGAAGGCGGAGAAGAAGGACGTCATTGGGGTCGTCTCGCCGCATGCGGGTTATCCATACTCAGGACCCGTGGCGGGCGCCGTTATCTCGCGCATCAGGTTCAAAGACACCTTTGTCATCCTCGGTCCGAGCCATACGGGGAGGGGCAAGCCGTTCAGCATCATGACTCAAGGGACGTGGAAGACGCCGCTGGGGCAGGTGGCAATTGACCCCGAACTGGGTAAGAAGATTCTGAGCGGTTCCCGCTATTTGCAGGAGGACGCCCTTGCCCACCAGTACGAACATTCCATTGAAGTCCAGATTCCCTTTCTGCAGTACTTTAAGCCGGACGTGCGCATTGTGCCGATGGTGCTGGGTTATACCAGCGGCGATATCTACAAGGAGATTGGCAAAGAGATAGCCAAGGCGGTTAGAGCGTCAAAACGGGATATCGTACTGATGGCGAGCAGTGATATGACCCACTATGAGCCGCAGGAGCTGGCTGAGAAGAAGGACAATGAGGCAATCAAGGCGATGCTGGAACTGGATGAGGATGAGCTTTTGAAGCGAGTTGAGGAATTGAATATCTCAATGTGCGGTTATGCGCCGGTGGTGGGACTGATTGCCGCGGCGAAAGAGCTTGGCGCGAAGTCGGCGGAACTGGTGAAGTACCAGACCAGCGGCGATACTACCGGCGATTATTCGAGCGTCGTTGGCTATGCTGGCATCATCTTCAGTGTAGCAGAGGTGCATCCACTAGTGAAGCTGGCGAAGGAGACGGTGGAGACCTATGTGCGGGATGAAAAAGTTATCTCCCCACCCCCCACCCTGACCGCGGAAATGAAGGAGAAGGCGGGCGTCTTCGTTACCTTGCACAAGTTCGGGGAGCTGAGGGGGTGTATCGGGACTTTTGAGCCGACCACGCGCAACGTTGCCGAGGAGATTATCCAGAATGCCCTCAGCTCGGCGACGCGCGACCCCCGCTTCCCGCCCGTTGCCCCGAATGAGCTATCGCAGCTTGAGTACCACGTGGATGTGCTGACCAGCCCCAAACCGGTGAAGGATAAGAGCCAGTTAGACCCGAAGAAGTACGGGGTGATTGTGGAGTGCGGGTGGCGGCGGGGACTGCTCCTGCCTGACCTGGAGGGGGTGGACACGGTGGAGCGGCAAATTGAAATCTGCTGTCTCAAAGCGGGTATTGCCCCCGATGAGCCAGTCAAGCTATACTCTTTTGAGGTGAAGAGGTATAAGTGAGTTTGCTTTGATTTGTTTTTAGAGTTATGGTAAGTGATTTGGGGTAAAGAGGGAGAAGTAATAGGAGAAGAGCAATGAGAAGAGAGGAAATGAGGAAAAAGATTAGCGAGGAGTTAAAACACATTCCCCGTAGCTTCAAAGGCTCTGACCAAAACTATTTTCGGCTATATTACAATGGCATACGCATGACTGACCTTGGTCGAAACCCGTCATCTCAGGCAAAGGATACCCTAATCAGAACTATAGAAGCAATGAAGAAAGATAAGCCCGATTTCTCACCAATTTATGATAAGGATTTTTTTCAACATCTAAGCTAGGCGGTTTTGGAAAAGAAAAATGGCAACTCAGGAATTAGCAACTAAAACTATAGAACCCATTCGCCGCGCTTTCCCCGCTGAGAAAGCTAGAGCTTGGCATTATAAAATACATCCGTTCTACACCAAACAGCCTTCCAACGTAGTTGGCGAATATATCCGCCATTTTTCTTCCGAGGGTGATTTGGTGGTAGACCCCTTTTGCGGGAGTGGCGCGACGGCTATTGAGGCGCTCACAAACCGAAGGCGGACAGTCTGCATAGACCTTGACCCGCTGGCGGTGTTCATTACCAGAATGACCTGCTTGGCACCGGTAGACCTCAATGCCTTCTGGGATGCCTACCGACAAGTTGAAGAGGAGATGGCGCCGATAGTTGAGTTTGTGCGTAAAGCGTCTCCTAAGGAATTGGAGAAATACGAACTGGAGGAATGGTATCCCAAAGGTGTCAAGCTTCCCTCCAACGCTGACAGAGGCTATGTGGAAGACCTTTTCGGCAAAGCCCAGCTGATAACGTTAGCTCATCTGCTCTCACAAATAAGCAAAATCGCTGACGAGCAAACTAGGGAATTATTGTTGTTCGCTTTCTCTGGAGCCTTAGACAAAGCAAGCATGCTTTATAGGGCGCCCGAACCTAACAAAAAGCATGGGGGTGGTTCGGGTCTCTTCTTGGTATATCGGTATTGGGTCCCACCTCAGTTGACTCAGCGAGATGCTTGGAATGCATTTGCCACTAACGTGCGCAGAGTGGCCGAAGCTAAGAAGGAAAGCAATAGCCTTCTCGGCGACTTTTTCAGAGAAGGTGAAACCTTCAGTATCCACTGCGATTCTGCAGAAAACCTGCTGAACTACGTCGGCAAGGAGACCGCAGACTATATTTATACTGACCCACCTTATGGCGCTCACATCGCCTATCTGGATTTGAGCACCATGTGGCACGCTTGGCTTGGTATGGAAGTCACTGACGAGATGCGTCAGCGGGAGGCAATTGAGGGTGGGGAACAACAGTTTGATGAAAAACACTTTCTGAATGTTCTGTAGAAATCCTTTGAGCAGATGTTCTACGCCTTAAAAAATGATGCTTGGTTATCTCTAGTCTTCCATCATAAGAAGACCAGCCTCTGGACAGCACTGCGCGATATGCTCCGTTATATTGGGTTTACCTACGTAAATACAGTGGCTCAACCTTTAGCTCAGCCAACGTTCCACAAACTGAAGCATCCTCTCCGTGTATTAGGCGAGAGCCTTATCGTTAACTTCCAGAAGAGCGCTGCCAGAAAAATAGTCCAGCCCATGTCTCTACCTATGGCAAACATAATCAAGAATGTGGCGGAGAGAGTGATTTACAAGGGTGGTGGGGCAACCACAGAGGAGATACTGAGGGAAGTGGTGCCAGACCTTTTTGATAATGACCTTTTCTTTGACGCCGCTTCCAAGAGCATTAATGATATACTAGCAATTCTGGAAAGTGATTTTGAGCTTGATGAAAATGACCTTTGGCAGGTGAAGTCGGGACGGCAGATAGGCAACTTTATTCCGCCAAGACTGCGCGTTCAATACTACGTCATCGGCTACCTGCGTAAAGCTAGTAAAGCCACTTTTGACCAGATTGTGACCAATATTTTGCCTTTACTGTCAAACGGTCACCGCCCATCAAGAGAGGACATTACCGATGTCCTTAAAGAAGTAGGTATTTCCCACGATGGTGTCCACTGGGAGCTTAAAGACCCAAGCACGCTGGCGGTACAAGGGGTGCTATCTTCTTTTGTCGCTGAGAAGCCAGAGGATTACATAATTCCTGCCAGTACGACCCACAACCAGCAGATTTACCGGCTAGCTATCCTGTGCCAGAAGGCTGGACTCGTGCCTTACATTGGTAAAATGGAGAGAAATGACCCCATGCTGGCGCCACTCAAACCGCTGACCCAGCTAAACGTCAAGGCTGACCCTATCCAGCTAAAGCGCATAGAGCAAATTGATATAATCTGGGCAACGGCAGATGGGACGCCCGTATGGGCTTTTGAGGTGGAAGAACATACTTCAGTCCTCAGTGCTTTGGAGCGGTTTGTCTCTCTACTGTCAGTATGTCCAGAAATGGGAAAATCACGGCAGTTAACCATTGTGGCACCAAAAGCCCGCCGAAGGAAAATACATCAAGAACTGACCAGCTCTTCTTACATTGGACATCCTCAATATCTTGAGAATAAAATAACTTATATGTTCTATGATGATTTAGAGGCGGCGTTCACCAGATTGAGCGGACAGAGAAACATTCACCTTGAAGACCTAAGTCATATCTGCCAACTTCCGCCATCGGGAGAGTCATAAATATATGTCACAGCAGGATATGTTTGAAAAAGAGTTTCAGGAGAGGTTAAGGAAGGAGGCGCC
>CAZCEF010000044.1:0-9094 GCA_964497695.1 uncultured Dehalococcoidaceae bacterium
TTTAGGAAGTGCCCCCCTCTACTCAAATCCCCTCAAACCCGACCCAACCCCCGGTTACCCTCGCCGGAAGAGGTCTCCTTCTTCAGAAGGACTGACCTTCAGCCTAACTCAGTTCATTGAGTCAGGTTTGAGTTCCGGTTGCCCTTCTCGCGAAGGGCTCGCCTGTCCACCTGACGAACTCCGTAGAGTTCATGAAGTCTCATAGCGCCACCTCCTCCTCCCAGATTCGGCCCCTCTACGAGCCTTCATTATATTTTAGGCACAGGGTATCGCTAATGTCAAGAGGTTTGAGGCTATTTTCTGCCTCGGTCACGGTCTTCGGGATAGAGTACCTGGGGATGAAAGAGCAAGTAGAGTAACGAGCCAACGAAGGTAATGAACATGATGATTACCGCCCATACCCACTTCTTGCCACCCACTACTTTCTTACGATACGCCAGGTCATGGAGCAATAGCCCCGCCAGTAGCCAGTGGGTGATGCCGATCAGGACAACTCTCAAAATCCATTCTGGGTCCATCCCTGCTCCCATCCCAGCCGCAAAGCTATTATGGAAGTTATTATATATGATTGAGAAAAGATTAGGTAGGGGGATGACTAGTGTTTGGCACGTTGGGTGATATTGCGGTAGGTGGAGAGCTGACAGATGACGCCATCAGAATCAATATAGGGGGAGGCGAGGAGCTCGTAAGTCCTGCCATCGGGGAAGGTATATTCCCATTTCTCAATCTGCCCCTGAAGGACTTTAGGTAGTCGGCATATGTTTTCACACGGATGGTCAAGGCGATGTATTTGCTGGTAGCAATAGGCACCAGTGCCCTCGCCAAACTCCCTCACCATACTTGGATTCATGTAGCGTATCTTATAGTCCGGACCCACAATGAGAACACCGTCCGCCATCCGGTTCAGAATGCCGAGCATTTTATCTCTTTCGCTCTTTAACAAAATCTCAATTTTAAGTCGGCGCTCGTACTCATTACGGGCGATGGCAGTGAGATAGCCCATCGTCCCGGCGATTATGGTGAAGAGCACAGCGCGGAGTAGGGGGTCGGGGAAGGGTGAAATGAAGAAAGCGCGGGGCAAGAAGATGGCAAAGCTGACCAGAGTAACAATAACCGCACCTTTAACCCTGCCCACGTAGCCAGCATAGATTATCGGCACGAGGAACAACAGGCGGTGAACGTCATGCACACTATAGAAGAAGCTCCAGCGTAGTGACTCCCACTGAAAATAGTCTACAATTTCACCGGCATAATAAATTAAAGTACCGATTACGAGGAGCACTGGCAAAATAAAAAGCCGGCATGCCTCGTAGAAACAGCACACCCCCGACACAATCCTGTCAGCGAAATTTGTTTTATTCATTTTGCCCTTAGCCTGGCGGCTATTTCAATTGGTTCAAGTTTACTTATCCTCAATTTCTACCTTTTCACTCAGGGTCTGCTGGCGGACCCTTCTGCCCCAGGCTTTCTTAAGAGCCGAATAAATACCACCGAAGTTCATATACCAGACGAATAATACTGGCAGGATAATGACGGAGGATGCCAGTGCTAGAGCCAATAAGACTTGACTTTCCATTGCTATCTCTTTCTAGTTCCTCCTGGAACTCAATTACGACTTTCAGCAAACTTCTTTCGCTTTGGCGAGCTTCTTAGCGGGCGCTTCCTTGGTCGCCTTATACATGCCACCCGCGTTCAGGTACCGGACGAAAGCTGCCGGAAATAAAATTCCTGGAATCGCCAGCACCAGCGCCACTATAATTTCCCACTCCATTATTGTCATCCCCTTTTATCTACCACCCCACCTCTTAATTCCACTACTAGATTAACATCTCGCTATTAAAACCGACTTCCGCCGTGATACCTAATTTGCCGCTTGCCAATTAGTGCTTTTCACCTATTTCAAAATAGGTAATTATGCTTAAAAGCGTGTTCTTCAGTTGAGACTCTAGCTGAAAAGGGGTATTATAAGGGTGAGAAAAGTCCTTGGACAAAAAAATAAAAATCTTAATTGCTGATGACCATGCTGTGGTCAGAGAAGGCACTCGCCAGATTCTGGAACAGGAACCTGACTTGGAGGTAGTGGGGGAGGCGGCTGATGGTGAGGAAGCCGTTAAACTAGCTGAGAGGGCGAGACCAGATGTGGCGATAATTGACATCTCAATGCCCAAAATGGACGGCATTGAGGCAACACGGCGAATCAAGAAGCTCCTCCCCTCAACCGTAGTACTGATACTCACGGCTTATGACGATGACCAGTTCGTTTTCAGCCTTTTGGAAGCCGGTGCCGCCGGTTATTTGCTCAAGAGCGTTCGCGGGCGGGAACTGATTGACGCTGTGCGGCAGGTCAATGCGGGAGAATCGGTGCTGCACCCGTCAATCGCGCGCAAAGTGCTGAACCGATTTGTCCCTTCCGGACCGACTCGTGAACTGAAACCAGCCGAGACTTTAAGCGAACGAGAGTTAGAGGTTTTGCGTCTTGCTACGAGAGGCTTAAGTAATCAAGAAATTGCGGCGGAACTCTGCCTGAGCTTACGTACAGTTCAAGCTCATCTCGGTCATATCTTTAACAAATTGCAGGTTAGCTCGCGGACTGAGGCGGTGGTGCGCGCTCTGAAGGAGGGCTGGATTACCCTTGAGGACATACCCTAACTTTTGGAGGAAGCTCGGTTTATGGTTCGGTCGCGCCAGGAAGTGATAAGCGGGCTGATAAAGACATTGTGTCAGCCAGGCTTCTGGCTCATTGTTGTTTCCCTCGTTCTTATCTCACTACCTCACTATTATGAAGTTTTAAAGTACCCACCATTCATTGTTCCTCTCGTTGCCAATCTAGGTCTGGAACGGCAAGCCTTTGAACGAATCCTCTTTCTGGCACCGGTGGTCTGGGCAGGGTTTATCTTCGGGTGGCGAGGGGCTTTTATTACCTCGCTGGTAGCGTTGGGGCTGATGTTACCCCGCGCCGTCCTTATCTCTCAATTTACAAGAGACGCCCTCTTTGAAAGTAGTGCTGTTTTTATCATCGGCAATGTCCTGGCGATTAGCTTTCACGCCCTGCGCAAGGAGCGTGACTACCGTATAAAACTGGAAGAGGTGCAAAAGGAGCTACAGGAAAAAGTCCGTGTTATCACGGAAAACGAAAAGCGTCTGGCTGCCCTTAACCAGACTGCCAGCACTGTATCGCAGTCACTGGAACTGAATGAGATACTGACCAGAGCTGTCGCCAGGGTCGCCTATGTGATGAAAGCGGATATTACCTGGATTTATTTGCTGGACGAGAAAGCCGGCGAACTGCTGCTTTCAGCCCATTTTGGTATGCCACCGGAGCTGGCACTGGGTATTGATAAGCTCAAGCTGGGGGAAGGGTTCAACGGGAGGGTAGCCCAGTCAGGCGAACCACTGGTTGTGGAAAACGCCTCCAAAGACCCGAGGCTCACCCGGGAGGTCGTCAGCAAGCTGAACATCTGCTCCTTGCTTATCGTGCCCTTAAGTTCTAAAGGAAAAGTCAATGGGACGCTTTGTGTTGCATTCTATGAGTGCCGCCAATTTCTGCCGGAAGAAATAGAGCTGCTCAGTGCCATCGGTAACCAGATTGGAGTAGCGGTAGAGAATGCCCATCTCTATCGTGAGCAACAGAAGGTGGCGGAAGAGCAAAAGCGGATGCAAGAGAACCTTCGCTACTACCTGCGCGAGGTAACCAAGGCTCAGGAAGAGGAAAGGAAGCGAATTTCCCGTGAATTGCATGACGAGGCGATTCAGGCTCTTGTGGTTTTGTCCCGTCGGTTGGACACGCTTGCCTCTAACAGCGGAGGAACGGCAGAGGATACTCGTTTGCAACATGAGGAGCTACGGAGGCAGGTAAACGATACCATCCAGAGCGTCCGTCGTCTCAGCCAGGACTTAAGACCAGCGGCACTGGATCGGCTTGGCTTGTTGCCAGCTCTGGAATGGCTGGCAGCTGATGTCGCCAAATACTCAGGAATAACCACTAACATTAGGATGAGCGGAACTGAACGGCGCTTGCCCGAAGAAGCAGAACTGGTGCTCTTCCGCATCACTCAAGAAGCAATGAGGAATGTCTGGCGACACTCTCAGGCAAGCAAAGCGGAAATCACCGTAGAGTTTGACGAGAAAAGGACCAGGATAACCATCGCTGATAATGGCAAAGGATTTAAAATTCCTAAGTCTGTAAATGACCTAGCCCGAGATGGGAAGCTTGGGCTGGCAGGGATGCAGGAGCGAGCACAGCTACTTAACGGGACGGTAACGGTGGAGTCTGAGCCAGGCAAAGGCACCAAAGTCACGGTGGATGTGCTGGCTTAGCCTTACTCTGACTCAAGCAATTTTTGGTAGACCAGTTTTCCGCGGCCGACATTATAAAAATCAGCGATTTGGCAGACCATCTTGTAGCCGCGTCTAAGGTAAAACTGCCGAGTTTTTTCGTAGCTTTCGCTGGACTCGGTCTCAATAAGTACCATTCTTCCTTTGGTCTTCTTGATGTGGGACTCGGCGGTAGTCAGCAGTGCGGTGCCAATGCCCCCGCTTTGACTCTCTTTTGCTACTACTATCCAGTAGACGTCCCAAGTGCCTTCCGTCAGTGGAGTCGGTCCATAGCAAATGTAGCCGCTGACTTTTGAGTTAGTCTCGGAGACCAGGATATGGTACCCTGATTCGGTGCCGTCAGTGAGATAACTATCAATTAACTCTTTCGCTATGACCTTGTCAGTCTCATCAAATTCTGCAGTTGCTTCTAAGATTGACAATACCGTGGGCTTGTCACGGCGGGTCATCGGGCGGATTTTGAGTGCCACTACTGCTTTTTCTCCAGAGCCAGCTTGATAATCTTCTCCACAAACTGAGTATAGGTCATTCCCAAGGCTTCTGCCTGGCGAGCGGCACCGGTGCCCGGGGAGATATCCGGGTTGGGGTTAATTTCCAGGATGTTCAACTGGTTATTTTTATCCAGACGCATATCCACGCGCGCGTAGCCCTGACAGCCAAGCAATTTGAAAGCCACCAGCGCCGTCTGGGTGATTCGCTCCTGCTCTTCCGCTGAAATCTGAGCCGGGCAGATGGCTTTAGTCCCCTCAAAATAGAGACTCCCCGGCTCCCACTTGGCAGCAAAGGTGAGGATTTTGGGCTTGCCGGGAGGTAAGGAATAGGTTATTTCGGAAATTGGTAAAACGATGCAATCGGAGTTACCAAAAACAGTGGCGTTAAACTCCCGCCCATCAAGGAACTCCTCCACCATCGCCATCCCGCCGTATGAATTGCTTATTCTCGTTACCTGCTTTTCCAGCGAGGCGAAGTCTTTGACCAGACTCTCTTCCGAGAGCCCGTGGCTGGCATCCTCTTTCTGCGGCTTGACGATGCAGGGATACCTCAGCCGGAACATATTGACTGTCTTGGGACTCAGTAGCTGGTAACGGGGCGTGGCTAATCCACCCGCTTTTAAGATTTCCTTGGTCTTGGCTTTGTCCAGGGCTAATCTCAGGATTTCAGCGGAGCAACCGGTGCAGGGAATGCCCATCTGGGAGAGGACGTCAGGTATCAGAGCTTCGGTCTCCGGAAAACCGGGGAAACCTTCAAAGAGGTTAAACACCAGAGAGACCTGAAGCGACTTAAGCTTTTCCGTGGCTTTTTCCCTGGGAAGGGCGAGGGGGATGAGGTCAACAATATAACCAAGCTCAAGAAGTGACGTATTTACTGCGGTGACGGCATCAAGGACACCAACCACTGCCGCTTGCTCACCGGCATCGCTGTAGCGGCTTGAAACTGGCTCGTTATAGACTAAGGCTACCCGCGAACACACAATGGGTATCTCTCCAGAGCCGCATTGAGCACCGCGCCAATCAGCACATCATAAGTCCAGCCCATTTTCAGCGCCATAATGACCAGGTCACTATAATCGCCGAGTCCCGGCAGGGGATTTATCTCCAGAAAGTAAGGTATGCCGTCCCGCCCGATTCTATAATCAAGCCGAGCAAAGTCGCGACATCCCAGCACCTGGAAAGCACTAATCGCCGAATCCTCAATCCTCTTCAGTACTTTATCTTCCAGTCTGGGCGGGCATTCATAGTCAACGGTATTTTTCCAGTCGCGCTTGACTTCCAGCGAATAGACAAAATGGTCGTACTTTTTTCTGGGGAGAATGCGCATCATTCCCAGCACCTGGGGTGGGGAATTTCCTATCATGCCTACGGTAACCTCGTCGCCAGCAATGAACTCCTCCACCATCACCGGCTGATGGTAACAGTCAATCAGCCTGGTCACCAGCTCGGTTAGCTGGTCAGGGTTCTTGGTTACCGAACTGACACGGATGCCCTTGCTTGAGCCCTCAAAGATGGGCTTAACAATTGCCGGGAAGGGGAAATCATCCCAGCGCACTTTCCGAAGTTCTTGAGCACTGTTAATAATGATTTCTTTTGGCACACAAACGCCCGCCGTGGCGGCTAGCTTCTTCGTCAGCGGCTTGTCCAGACAAATTGCCAGACATTGCGGGTCGGAGCCGGTATAGGGGATGTTCAGCATCTCCAGAACGGAAGGCACCTGTGCCTCCCGGCTGCGGTAAATACCCCTCCCCTCGGCAATGTTAAAAACGATGTCAACACTCTCGCAAAGAATGTTAGTGAGAAACTCCCTGCCGCCGCCCAGCCGCACCACCGTATGCCCTAGATTCTTCAGAGCTCCGGAGATTAGCTCAATGGTACCGACGTAGTCATACTCCTCAAGGGCGTCTTCAGGACTGCATTTCTCCAGCGGTACGGCGTCTTTCAGGTCGTAGGAGAAACCTATCCGCATCTGCACTCCTTTATTACTTCGTTTCTAATCTCTTGGCATCAAAGAGACTGGCGAAGGGAGTACCATTTGGTTTGGTGGTGCGGCGATTATTTCTCACTCTTACCGACACCTTTTCCCCATTTACCTTTTCGGACTGTGGCTCAAGTGCCCCCTCGTTGAAGAGACTGGTGAAGGGCAGGGTGACCGGTTTGGCATTCCGCCGACTGCTCCTGAGCGAAGTGGTACCTTTTGGGTTGCGGTAATGGAAGATTCTGTTCTGGTAGTTCCTCAACAGCAGACCATCCTCGGTCTCCGAAAGGATATAGTTGGGCTGGAGGGAAATTTTACCGCCACCCTGCGACAGGTCAACGGCAAAAGTCGGCACTGCCAACCCTGAGGTGTGACCACGTAAACCCTCAATTATTTTGATACCAACCTCAACCGGCGTGCGCAGGTGTTCTGTACCCTGTACCTCGTCGCACTGGAAGAGGTAATAAGGACGTACCTTGATTTTGAGAAGACCGTGGCACAACTTCATCTGTGTCTCCACGGTATCGTTAATACCACGCAGAAGCACCGACTGGTTGTTCACTGGTACGCCACTACGCAGCAACCGGTCACAGACATTTGCCGCTTCCGTCGTTATCTCGCGGGAGTGGTTAAAGTGAGTATTCAACCATACCGGATCGTACTTGGATAGCATGGCGCACAGCTCTTCATCAATACGCTGCGGCAGAACTGCCGGGTATCTGGTACCGATACGGATAATCTCCACATGCTCTATCTGTCGGAGCTTGCTGATTATTTCCTCTAACCGACGTGTGGATAGCGTGAGCGGGTCACCACCGGAGATGATGACGTCTCTCACCTTCTTATGCTGTCGGATATAAGCTAGCATGGCGTCAACTTCAGTCTCGGTGCGCACCCACTCACCTTTGTTCCACTCGCGCTTACGCGTGCAGTGACGGCAGAACATCGGACAGATGTCAGTCAGCACCATCAAAACTCTATCCGGATACCGGTGGACAAGCCCCGGGACGACGGAGTCCCGCTTCTCCTCAAGAGGGTCCTCCAGCCCCATCGTCCCCATGGTAATCTCCAGTATGGAAGGCACAGCCTGTTTCCTGATGGGGTCATTGGGGTCTTCCGGATTCATCAAGGAGAAATAGTAAGGGGTGATGGAAAGAGGGTATTTGGCGGTTACTAACTTGATTTCAGCCTGTTCTCTCGTCGAAAGGGGGATTAATCTAGCTAGTTCCTCAACAGTGGTGATTCGGTTTTGGAATTGCCACCTCCAGTCATTCCAGTGGCTCTCCGGGACATGCCCGAAAAATCTGGCTCTGTTGGTGGCGGTGGTACCTGGGGGTTCTTCTTCTAATTCTTGACCAATAGTCTTACTAAGGTCGCGTTTACTGGGAGGTTCTTCCTCCAAACTACCAAGAGCCCGACTTGTTCCAGTTGTCACTTATGAATCATCCTCCTTATTTTTTTATTTTAAGTGTTATTTATTTAAAGTTTTATATCACTAATAAAACGTAATGTCAAGGGGTTTTGATAGCCTTTTTTAGAAAAATTTTTACGCTCAAAGTGAGCTTGAGAAAATCCCTTTGAACAATGTGTCTGAAACATAAAAAATTGTGTCGTTTCAAAAAGCTACCTAGCTCTACCTAACATAGTGATGCGAGTGCCCACGGCTCTAGCGGCTTGCAGACGAGATGTAGCTCTCAGTAAATCTCTAGCAAGCTTGCCGTCGCCAATTACTTCCCCCACCCATTTATAGAAATCGTTCTTCTCCTCGTTGACATGATAGCAGAAGGTATCGTCTGACATTTCTTTGAGAGCAGTCTCCAGTTCGGACAATTTTTTGAGCACCTTGCCGTCATTTACCCAGAAAACTTTATCTTGAGGGACTTCTCCCAGAATTCTTTGTGCCTCTGACTTTGCGATTGCCATTTCCACTCCCCTCCACATTCTTTATATACAATAATTATAACACATTTTGGTTTGTATAGGGGTGGTGGCTTTCAGTGCCAGGGCGAAGGGGACAATGTAGTCCTGGGTAAGCCCCGGCATTGCGAAGTAGGCAGAGCTATCCAGTGTACTATATCTTAAACTCTTCTTCACTAGGCGAGAGCAAGTGTTAGCGCCTATCATTCAACACCCTTTAAGGCACCCGCCTTAAAAAGTGGTAACTAAATTTTATACTCCCATAAAGAGAAGAGCTACCCCATTCCGGAGTAACTCTTCTACTATCAAGCATGCCGAGTGTTTTAATTGTCTACCTTTTCTCGTAAGTTGTCAAGCGCCCTGGTAGAAAATT
>CAZCEF010000045.1:0-2297 GCA_964497695.1 uncultured Dehalococcoidaceae bacterium
TCATTGAGAGCTTCCGCCAGACGGAATTCTTCTCGGTTAACTTCTATGCCACTGATTATGATGATATTACCGAACGTATTGAATCGGGCGAAGCTAAGGTAGCCCTGGTGATACCTCCGGAATACTCAAATCAACTGCATCGGGAAGAGACAGCCTTGGTGCAGTTTTTCGCCGATGGCTCCGAGCCAACCGCAGGCATACAGGCACTAGCCAATGCCAGCCTCATCGTGCAGGCGAAAGGCGCCGAACTGATGAGTCAGGACCAGTTAAGCAATGTAGCACTACCTGTCTCTCTCCAACCGCGGGTATGGTACAACCCGGCGATGCAAAGCTCAATCTTCTACCTTCCTGGTTTAGTGGGTCTCATCATTGGGTTGCTTACGGTACTGCTCACTGCTTTTGCTATTGTCCGCGAGCGGGAGAACGGCACAATTGAACAGCTCAACGTTACTCCCTTACGACGGGGCGAACTGATTGTGGGTAAGCTTATCCCCTACATTATCATTGCTTACGCCCAGGTAATTCTGGTTCTGACCACAGCAGTACTGGTCTTCAGCATGCCAATTCGGGGTAACCTGCTACTGCTTCTGTCGCTGACTTCCCTGTTCCTCATGTTCTCCCTGGGTATGGGTCTTTTCATATCCACCATATCTCGTACTCAGTTTCAAGCTATGCAAGCCAGCTTTATGATAGTGCTACCCAGTGTCCTGCTCAGTGGATTTATCTTTCCGATTGAGTCCATGCCAAAACTGGCACAGTGGATCTCAGCGATATTGCCCCTAACCTACTACCTGCGAATCGTACGTGGCATTATCGTCAAGGGGATAGGCATGGAGTACCTCTGGCAAGATGCTGTCATCATAGCTGTAATGGGCTTATTCACTCTAATTATGGCGGCAACCCGGGTCAGGAAAACCTTGGCTTGAGAAAGCATGCTGGCTGTAATCTCTTCTGGTACTCTTCCAGCAACCGGGGGAGAACACAGCCGGGGATATCAGTGTGTCAGTCTTCCCCTCGCGACCGGATTGGGCACCTCTTGACGTGAGACTATCCATTCACTATTATGTAATTAAATGGCACTTAAGTACTGTTAACATTCACTTGTCGGAGCATATTCCAGACAGGGCAGTCAAGCTGAGGAGGGACAAGAATGGAAACGATAAGTGACCACCGGAGAAATACTAAAGAAGTCAAGGCAGTTGCCGATATGGATGACTACAGAGAATCAATAAGGAAACTAATAGATGCCGAGGTACGGAATGCGCTTGATGATGAGATGCGAAAGGCTGCTCAAGAGTTGATGGAAGAGCAGAAAAAGGCAGTCAGACAGTTAATAGAAGAGCAGAAATCCGCCATCAGACAGGTAGTGGAAGAAGAAAAGAAAGCAATCTGGGAAAAAGCTGAGTCGCTAAGGAAATCAATGCTGAAACTCGGCCTATAATAACGGCTATATCTAGCTGGATTCCTAACGGAAGGAACAGGGTGTAAAGAGGAAATAATATGGTTTGGTGGCGCGAGCTACCAATTGCGGGTGCCGTTGTCGTAGGTGCAGCTCTGGGTGTGCTTCTAGCTTACGTGGTTCTGAAAATTCAAAAGAGACCATGGCCATTTTCCCGAAAACGTGGATTGTCCCTATCAAAAATATTATGTTTAGAACTTGAAACAAATCTTATAATTGCAACCACGCCTTGGACAGGGAAACCTTTGCCTTTTCGGACCGGTGTTTGGTCCATTACAAGTGGTAAACTCGCTTTGTTAGATGGGAACCTTAAAGATGAGCTGACAGAAGCTTATGCTGATATTAGTCTGGCTAATAGGATTGTTTGGCTATCAACGGAAGTCGGCCTTACCAGCAAGGACCTTGAAGCAAGCTATACCAGACTGTGTGATATTATAGCCAAGCGTCTGAGAAGTATACTCCCCTTACTCAAGTGAGCAAGTAACAGGCGAATCGCCTTCACCATAACTACCATGGCAATTCTGGTGGTATCCATTGTGTGCTCGTTCTGACTCAGGGGTCACAGCGGAGAATAGACTTACTAGAAATCGGAATTCAGTGTCCAGATAAGTTGCCAAAAAGGGATGACGACCTCCGGATTGTCAGTGCCCAGAAATCTTGCGATTTCCACATCGACGAAATCGGTGAGCTTCAGCTTCCAGTGCGCATGCTTAAGGCTTGTTGGCTGTGCTTCTCCCTTCTCCCACTTCTCCAGGTCTTCCGCACCCACACCAATCAGAGAGGCTATTTCATTGGGGCTCTTTCCCAGTATGGTGCGTAACTTCTTCAGAGACGATGC
>CAZCEF010000045.1:2397-8963 GCA_964497695.1 uncultured Dehalococcoidaceae bacterium
TGCAGCCCATCTCGTCGGCATATACTCTGGGGATCTATCTGAAACGGCTCGGGTCGTAGACCTGTCTCTCGAGGCCTAACCATCTTAATGTTGATGATTATACCACGCGCCTGATACTTATTCCAGTAGCATCTCGTTTGTGTCCGCAGACAACGCTTTTTTCAATAGACGATGCTAAGGCTGAGTAAATTCTTACCGTCACTTGAGCGCCTATAGTGATAATATTTTTCTTTTTGCTTGCACTTTTCCACACGACTACGGGATTCCAGTTCTAGTTATTACGCCAATGCACCAAAGGGCAAGGAGCTGCTTGATAAGATGCCCGCTGTTCACGGAAGATCCAGATAGGGTTTCCCCCGCTTGAGCCGCGTCACGAGCTTAGTTCAAGCTCTCTTGGCTCTAGCTAGACTAGTGATAGCGAGAGGCGCCCAGGTCAACGCTATAAGCGATTGACGAGTCGGGGCGCCTCTTTTTATGCCGCTCTGAAAGTTCTATATATTGAACAACTTGGGCTACCAAAGAAAATTAGGAACAGTGAAGAGTTTACCAGCCTTTCGGCTTACACATGCAATACCTTGCTGAGGAATAATTTGGTGCGTTCCAGGCGAGGGCACGTAAAGAACTTATCAGGGCTGCCTTCTTCTATAATCTGTCCTTCATCCATAAAAACGATGCGCTTAGCCGCGGCACAGGCGAATCCCATCTCGTGGGAAACCACGAGCATGGTCATCCCCTCCTGAGCCAGAGCTAACATGACATCCAGGACTTCCTTTATCATCTCAGGGTCAAGAGCACTCGTCGGCTCATCAAAGAGCATAATTTTAGGATTCATAGCTAGAGCTCGAGCTATCGCCACACGTTGCTGCTGCCCTCCCGAAAGTTGAGAAGGGTACGCCGTGGCTTTCTCAGGGATACCCACTTTAGTCAGAAGGTTATGAGCAAGCTCTTTGGATTCATCGCGCTTGCGCTTACGTACCACATACTGTGCCAGTGTTATATTCTCCAGTGCGGTGAGGTGAGGAAATAAGTTAAACGACTGGAACACCATTCCTATCTCTTGCCTGACGGTATTAATATTCGGAGCATTCTTCAGCACTATGCCATCTACGATAATCTTGCCGGAATCGTATTCTTCAAGACGATTGATACAGCGCAGTAAAGTGGATTTGCCCGAACCTGATGGACCAATAAGAACCACCACCTCACCTTTACGCACATCCAGATTCACACCTCTGAGGGCATGAACCCTATCAAAGTACTTATGTACATTCTCAACGTGAATTATCGGTTCCACAGTTTACCTTTCAAAGCGCGTCTTTTTCTCCACCCAAAAGACCATCCTTGCCGAGAACAGAGTCATTATCAAATAAATCAGCGCCACCATCGTCCATACCTCAATAGGATTGAAGTGGGTGGACATAAATTCCCGCCCCCGCCGGGTTAAGTCTGCCACCGCTACCACACTGACCAGAGAAGAGTCTTTAAGCAGAGCAATAAATTCGTTGCCCACTGGTGGCAAGATAACACGCACTGCCTGTGGCAATACCACATGACGCATCGCCTGGAAGTAGGTCATACCCAGACTGCGGGCGGCTTCCATCTGCCCTTTGGGGATACTCTGGATGCCGGCACGGTAAATTTCGCTCATATATGCTCCGTAACAGAAGACCAGTCCAACAATCGCCAGAAATATGGCATTTGCCTGATAGTTCGCCAGTAATGGGATATTGAGCCATTTCCCAAACTGCTGAATGACCACTGGGAAGGCAAAATACCACCAGATTAACTGCACCAGCAGTGGAATGCCGCGGATGAGCTCGACATAAAGCGTGGCGACGGTGTGAATAATCGGATTGCGGGAGAGCCGCCCCAGTCCCCCAAACATCCCCAGCAGCAAGACAAATACAAAAGATACTATAGTAACGGTGACGGTTATCAGCAGACCATCACGCACAAAAAGGAGAATGCGCCAGTAAGGGTCAGGCTGTAGCGCTGCCAAAAGCACCGCCACAACAAGCACCAAGGCTACCAACCACCACCATGGGTCTAGGCGAGTGCTTGGTTCGGCGCCGGGAATTTTGGCTAACTCCTCGCCACCAGGTCTGGACTCCGTTTGTATGCCCATTGCCATCAATCAGAAGGAACCGCGAGAACCCTCAAAATCATCGCTGAGGTTATTATTTGGACCTATTTCTCCAGCCACTTCTTGGATAGTTGCTCAATTAGCCCTTCCGCTTTGACCGCTTTCAAGCCAGAATTGATTTTAGCCAACAGTTCCGGATTCTTCTTGGCGACAGCAATACCATAATACTCATCCGTGAAAACACCACCAGCAGTCTTGAGTTTCGTCGGGTTTTTACCCACATAGCCTAAAGCTAGAGGGTTATCGGCAACAACCGCGTCAATCTGTCCATTCATCAAATCCTGAAAAGCCAGACCAATGTCATCGTAAGTCTTGAGACTGACCCCGGCTATCTTGCCCATCTCAATCGCGCCAGTCGTACCGATTTGTGCTCCCACCTTTTTGCCAGCGAGGCTATCCTTCCCAGTGATAGTAGTATTGTCGGCGCGTACGGTAACAATCTGCCCAGCCGAAAAATAGGCGTCTGAGAATAGCATGTCTTTCTTGCGTTCCTCAGTAATAGTGATAGATGAGATGGCAACATCATATTGCCCTTGAGCTATTCCGGCTAGAAGGGGGTCAAATCCGACGTTAATAAATTCAAGGTCAAGTTTTTCCTTTTCCGCAATTGCATTCAGTAGGTCAATATCAAATCCTTCTATTTCCTTGGTCTGTTCATTTATGGACTCAAAAGGTGGCCAGGTAGCATCTGTAGCAACCCGAATTTTGGCGGCTCCTCCGCAAGAGGTCAGAAATATGCTCGCCAGCGTCACTCCAATAAGAATAAACCCGAGCAATCGTTGCATCTTTTGCCTCCTATGCTGAAAAATACTCGCCTATATCATATCAAAGAAAAGGCGCCTTGCAAAGGTGTATTTGCATTTGGTTGATTCAAATTTTCATTGGGTGCAGCCAAACCAAATAGAACCTGGTTGAGAAATCCCGATTCCACTCTCTATGCTATAATGGAGAATAAATTTTGTGGGGGAGGGGTTAGCGCATGACTACTTTTATTCCACTACTGTCTTCAATTATAAGTCTTATCTTTGCCATCACCGTGCTGGACCAGTATTTCGCTCGTCGCAAGCCGTACCAGCTCGTCTGGGCAATCGGTCTCGTTATGTATTTCCTCTCCACCGGCACCGAGTTCTGGACAGGTATGTGGGGGCTGAATGAGGTGGTCTACCGCATCTGGTACCTGATTGGCGCCATCTTCGTCGCCGCTTATCTCGGCATGGGCACGATTTATCTCCTCGTCCGCCGCCGCACCGCCCACATCATCATGGCAATCCTACTCCTCGCCTCAATCTATGCCATATTCAAGGTCTTCACCGCGGATATTGACCTGAGCACCATTGACCATCTAACCGGCAAGGCAATGCCTTCAGAAATCAGAAGGATGACACCCATCTTCAATACCTTTGGCACAGTAGCCCTGGTAGGCGGAGCCCTTTATAGTGCCTGGATTTTCTGGCGCAAGCGTGTTCTGCCCCACCGGGTGGTCTCCAATATCCTGATTGCCGTGGGAGCCATCCTGCCTGCCTTTGGAGGGATTCATTTTAGATTCGTCGGCACGCCGGAACTGTTCTACATCTTTGAGTTTGTTGGTATCGTCGTTATCTTTGCCGGCTTCCTGAGGAGTCGTGAGGTCTTTGGCTTATATCGCTTCCCACTGGTTCACGGATTTAAGAAAGTGCTGGCTGATTAGCAGAATAAAAAGTCATCGCTTTCCCCATTGACATCATCCCGTTGTTCGCTTTACACTTTCCTTGAACCCCAAGGAGGTAGCTATGGAAAAGTCAAAGGTAGCTATGCCCAATCGTCAGCGCTTTCTGGATATCTGCCACTTCAAAAGAACCGGCGACATCGCCATCTATGACTGGTTTAATCGCTACTGGACTGACACGCCCAAAGAATGGGTCAAGCAGGGTGCGCCAGCCGAAATTCTCAAGCCAGAGGGGTTCAGCAAATACTTCGGCTTTGACCATATTCATAACCTGCAGGAAATAGTCTCCGAGCACAACCGCAAAGACCTGCCTGAAGCCCAGGCGGGGGAGATGTTCGTGGTAACACCACCGATTATGCCCGTGTTTGAGGTAAAAGTCCTCCGTGAGGACGAGCGCCATCGTGTGGAAACAACCTATGGCGGCGCCGTGGTGGAAATCTCCAAGGCAAATCCCACCGGAATGCCCAAATACCTGGAACGTCCGGTAAAAGACTGGGCAACATGGAAGGAATATAAGAAAAGGCTTGACCCCTATACCCCAGAACGCTGGCCTAGGGACTGGTTTGGCTACGTGGAAAAGACCAATGCGGAAGACAACCCCACACTCCTGATGATTGAAAGCTTCTTCGGGATTCTGCGGGAGTGGATGGGGCTGGAGCAGCTACTTTATACTTTCTACGATGACCCCAAACTCGTTGAAGATATGATGGACCAGATGCTCTATATGATGATGGGTATTCTCTGGCGGTGCACCAAAGACCTGAGGATTGATTGCATTCGTTTCTGGGAAGATATGGCGTATAAGACCGGACCGCTGATTTCTCCCGCCTTGTTCAAGAAGTATATGGTGCCCCGTTACAAGCAGGTCACTGACTTCATTCATAAGCAGGGGATTGACATCATCCACGTTGACTGTGATGGCAGGATTGATGAGCTCATCCCGCTCTGGCTGGAGTGCGGCATCAATTTGCACTGGCCCCTGGAGGTGGCGGCGGGGATGGATGCCGTGGCGCTGCGGAAGAAGTACGCCAAAGCGCTGATACTCGTAGGCAACATAGATAAACGGGCTCTAATCAAAGGCAAAGACGCCATCAAAGAAGAGGTGATGTCCAAGGTGCCCTATCTCATCAAGGAGGGCGGCTATTTCCCCAGCCTTGACCATGCCATCCCACCCGATGTGTCTTTTGAGAACTTCAAATACTTAATCAACCTGCTCCGGGAAATCGGCGGGCAGGAGAAGCTGCCTGATTAGAAGAGCACCTAACCGCGAGAGTAAGTCGCCTCTTCGTTGGTGATGAAGTCCAGCAGCACCGGGCGCTTTTCTTCCTCAGTTACACGACGGGCACGGCGCAGCGCGGGAGCAATTTCCTTCGGGCTCTCAACTCTTTCAGCATAGCCCCCCAGCGCCTCTCCCAGTTTGGCATAGTCGCCACTGATGAAACGCGAGCCGTACTTTTCGTGAGAGATAGGCATATAGTCGGCTTCAACAGCCATAATAGAGTTGTTAAAGACGATGGTAATGATGGGTATTTTGTTGCGGACGGCAGTTTCAAAGTCCATCCCCACCATACCAATTGCCGCATCGCCCATTATGTTGATCGCCACCTTATCCGGTCTTGCCAGCTTGGCGCCCATAATCAGCCCCAGGCCCGTCCCGAGCTGATGGGACTTCCCCCAGCTGATGTAACTGCGCGGTTCAATCGCCGGATAGAAAGGTACAATTTCGTTGCGCGGTCCGCCTGAGTCGTGCGTAACGATGGCATCCTTCGGGTCTATAGTATGCATCAGCTCCCAGATGACACGGTAGGGGTTTAGCGGCACTTCATCCGAGGTAAGTTTGGGCAGCCACTCCCCCAGCCACTCCTCCTTCACTCGCTTGATTTCCGCGGCGACAGCCGTTTCACCTTGACGACCCTCTTTGCCCAGCTTTTTCTTCACCTGTTCCAGCAACTCGGCCAGAACGAGCTTAGCATCGCCCACGATGGGATAGCTAACCAGCGTATCTTTGTTAATGTCCCGGTCCTCATTGGTAATCTGGACGAGAACCTTCCCCGGCGGTATTCTGACCTGCATATTGTGTCGCGACAGGCTGCAACCAACACCCAGCACCATGTCCGCCTTGTTCAGGAAGTGCGTTACTGTCCTCGGGCGGATAATTGAGGCAGTGCCCAGTGCCAGCCGATGGTTTTCCGGGAAGGCGCTCTTACCAGCGAGAGTGGTCATTACCGGCGCCGGCAGAAGCTCAGCTAACGTGATAAGCTCGTTGGAGGCTTCCGCATAAAGGACTCCCTGACCGGCGTAGATTAGGGGGCTCTTCGCCGCGGCAAGAAGGCGTGCTACCTCAGCTATATCTCTTGGATTTCCGGCGGGGCGGCTTACCTTAACTGGCTCGTATGTGAAGTCGCCTGCCTCGTCCTTCACCACATCCGAGGGTATCTCTAACATTACCGGACCGCCCTTCCCCATTTTGAGGAGGGAGAAGGCACGGCGCATCAATTCCGGCACCCGCTTCGCCTGATTGATTTGGGCGACCCATTTGGTTACCGGGGCATAGACACGAGTAGCGCTGAAATATGGCTCCACACCCGCCCAAGATGTTGGATGACCCATCGGTAGGATAAGGATAGGTGTGGCATCAGAGTAGGCGGTAGCCACCCCAGCTAAGGCGTTTTCAATTCCAGGTCCAAACTGCAAAGCGAAAACACCAGTCTTCCGCCC
>CAZCEF010000046.1:0-8770 GCA_964497695.1 uncultured Dehalococcoidaceae bacterium
TATAATTCGGGCGATGATTATTGACTTTCACACCCACATCTTTTCGCCCCGAATCAATCAAAACCGTCAGCGTTATATTGAGAAAGACCCGCTTTTTGCCCTGCTTTATTCCCGCCAAGGAGCCAAGCTCGCCACTGCTGAGGAACTCATCGCCAGTATGGACAGGGCGGGAATTAATATTTCGGTCATTATCAACGCCGGCTGGACGACTAACGAACTCTGCCATGAGACCAACGACTATATTCTGGAGTCGGTTGCCCACTATCCCAAACGACTGGTCGGCTTTTGTGCCGTTCAACCGAAATCAATTGACGCCGCTATCGCCGAAATTGAGCGTTGTGCCAAAGCCGGAGCCAAGGGCATCGGCGAGATGAGACCTGATATCCAGTCCTTTGACCTGACTGACGATGACGTAACGACTCCGTTTATTGCCGCGTTACGGAAACACAAGTTAATTCTGCTCACCCACGCCTCTGAGCCGGTGGGGCACGATTATCGTGGTAAGGGGGCAATCACCCCTGACGTGATTTATCCCTTCACCACCCGCTACCCGGATGTTCCCCTCGTCTGCGCTCACTGGGGTGGCGGGCTGCCCTTCTATGCCCTGATGCCGAAAGTAAAGCAAGCCCTGAAAAACGTCTATTTTGATACTGCCGCCTCCCCCTTCCTCTACAGTCCCCAGATATACCGGCAGGTGGCGGACCTGGTGGGAGCAGAGAAAATCCTCTTCGGCACGGACTACCCCCTCCTCTTCCCAACACGGTTGCTTGAGGAGATTGATTCAACTGATTTATCACAAGAACAAAAGAAATTGATTCTATCGGAAAACGCCCGCAGACTCCTCGCCATTAAGGACTGAATATGGAAGAAATCCGCTCTTTTATTGCCATTGAACTACCTGAAGAACTGAAGTCGGCACTGGCGAAACTGCAGGCACAGCTAAAAGCCGAAAATCAGTCGCCAGTGAAATGGGCTGACCCCTACGGCATTCACCTCACCCTCAAATTTCTGGGCAACATATCTTTTAAACAAATTGAGGAGATAACGAAAGCTATGGAGACAGCCGCAGCCGGGATAGCCCCGTTCCGCCTTGAGGTCAAGGACTTGGGAGTTTTCCCCAATCTAAAGCGGGTGCGAGTGGTCTGGGTAGGGGTGGGTGGCGATTTGGAACGGTTAAATCAACTCCAGCAGCGCATTGAGTCTAACCTAACCCCCCTCGGCTTCCCACCGGAAGGGCGACCATTCAGCCCCCACCTGACGCTAGCTCGCGTCCGGGAGCAAGCCACGCCAGAGGAAAGGGAGAGCCTGGGGCAACTTATCACCAATACCAAATTCACCTTGAGCTATCAGTTCACTGTTGATACCATCAACTTAATGAAAAGTCTGTTGACCAGAGAGGGCGCAATTTATAGTCGGATTAGTTCGGTAAGACTAAAGTAGCCCTTGTCAACCAGTACTATTTAATGTATACTTAAGTCAACTTTGGTTGGGAGGAGGAAAAAACCCCATGGAAGCAATCAATTTCCCGAAATGCCAGAAGTGTGGTACTGGCGACCTGGTGCCCCTGTCTGATTTTGGCAGTCAAGGGGCATCAATTTGTTACAAGGCATGGGTTTGCACCAATCCTGAGTGCGGCTTCAACCTTAAGATCAGGAACGGAGACGTTTATCTTAATGAACCAATTATGAGCGGGGCACTGCACAGCGCACGACCCCGCTAAGGACAGCGGTTTACTTTAAAAACTGAGATAGGGATTAGACGTGCTTCCTCAGATGAGTAAACTGAAGGGGATAGCACTTAATCTTTTGTTTCCCCAGTGCTGTGTTGGCTGTGGTAGGTGGGGTGAGTTTCTCTGCCCTTCCTGCTTTAAGTCCCTGCCTCGTCTTGCACCCCCGCTTTGTCCTAAGTGCGGTCGTCCCCAGCCGAATGGCATTCTCTGTCCGGACTGCGTTGCCTGGCAGACTAAGATAGACGGCATCCGCTCCCCATTCCGATTTGACGGCGTAATGCGCCACGCTATCCATGAGTTGAAGTACCGCAACCTCAGAGCGCTGGCGGAACCATTAGCGAGGCTACTAGCTGACTATCTTGTCGCCAACCCCCTCCCTGCTGAGGTCATGATGCCAGTGCCTCTCCACCCAAAGCGACTGCGGGAGCGAGGCTATAACCAGTCCGAATTGCTCGCTCGCGAGCTGGGGAAGCTAACCAAATTGCCCGTCCTGGTTAATTGCCTTGTCCGCCAGCGGGACACTCCACCTCAAGCCCGGACTGCCAGCGTTGCGGAAAGAAGGAGCAATATTGCCAGCGCTTTCCTTTGCCGTAACCATGAGATAAACAAAAAAGATATACTTATTATTGATGATGTCGCCACATCGGGAGCCACACTTGACTCTTGTGCCGAAGCGCTTAAAGCAGCGGGGGCAAGCTCAGTGTGGGGACTAGTTATGGCTAGAGAAATATAGTGAGGAGGCGAGAAGATGGACCTGCAAATTGCGGCGAAAAACATTGAACTGACACCATCACTGCGCCAGTACGTTGAGCGGAAGATTGGCAAATTCACCCGCCATTTGCCCAGCATTCTTGAGTCCAAGGTAGAGATTACTGCCGAAGGGACGCGGTCTCCCCAGCAACGCTTTCTGGTCCGCGTCACGGTCAATCCTAAAGGCACGGTACTGCACGGAGAAGAGCGGGCGGAAGACCTGTTCACCGCAATTGACCGAGTAGCTAACGTGATGACCCGCCAGCTGGAACACTTTAAGGGCAAGCTGTATGAAAAGGGACGGGGCACTTCTCCCATCCGGGGCAAATTTGGTGAGTCCACCGTGACTGAAGAAGCCACCCCGGAGATCCAGATTGAGCGCCCGGTCATCAAGCCAATGTCAGTCACTGATGCCACTGACCAGCTGGAACTTTCTGAGCAGGACTTCTTCCTGTTTCTGAATGCGGCGACCAAAGAGATTAACTTGCTGTACCGTCGTAAAGATGGCAACTACGGGCTGATTCAGCCCGAATTATCATAAGGGGATGAAAATGTTCTTTAAGTACCCACAGGACTTCACTAGAATAGACTATAAGCCCGGGGAAAAAGCAGAGTATGTCTGGGGCAAGAGCATTTTGCTGGCAAAGGTCATCGTGAACTCCGATACCGCCGGTAGCGTCCACGATTGCGAGCAAATCAGCCTGGTTCTGGACGGAGAGTTTGACCTGACAATAGGCAAAGAGACAAGGAGAGTCCAGAAGGGGGACGCCTTCTATATTCCCGCTGGCGTGAGGCACCGCGTTAAGGTCGCTTCAACGCCTATCGTAATCGTTGATGTCTGGCCCGTTGGCGGCCCCAAAATCCCGGACTAGCCTTCCAATTTGCATTTTCCACCACCCTATGATATAAGTCCTGAATAAGAAGCAAAATTTATGGCAAAGCGCCGTGACCTATATTTGTATCTAACCCTGATTTGTTTCTTCGCCATTATCGCCATCTTTATCGTTGATGGCTATATGGGCGTTTACGATACCATCCGCATCACTGCCGGCGAACGACCCGATAAAGTAGAACCTGATTTCTGGCTACGTCCGGAGTCTACTTATGAGACTTGGGTGAACTGGGGCGGTAAAGTCTTTTTCAATTACGAAATCGCCAACCATCAGATTGGTGCTTATTCCGCTGAAGTTAGCGTCTCAGTGTGGCGGAGTCAGGAAAAAATCCGTGATTTGGTTACCAAACAAGTTACGATCGGTGGTCTGGACAATGCTCAGGTGGAATGGGTGGTGGATACAGTTGAGCTTATTCCTGGCGGCGTCCCCCCGCAGCAGTTCTTCCAGTATTCGGTAATCATCAAGCGGGGTGATGTGGAGCGGAAGATAATCATCAATATTAACCCGGGCACCTCTCTCACCCCACCCAAACCAGTCTTGCCCAGACCCACTCAGCCGGGATAAAACGAGGTAAGGAAAATGAAGATTAATTATATTCTGTACGGCTTCGGTATCCTGCTCTGCCTTTCCGGCGTCGGCTACCTTGCCGCCCAGTATGTCAGGTACCTATCCGAGGTTGGCAGGCTGCTTTCTTTACTTCTGACCATCGGCATGTTTGCCTTCATGGGCAAATATTTTGAGAGTCTCGGGTGGTGAAGAGATGTTACCAGCAGTAGCGGTGCTCTCCTCCCTAGGCGTTATTGGCTGGCTCATTTACCGGGCAGTAAGAGGTAAGCCATTCCAAGCCCACATTATCGCCTATGCGGTCGCCATCGTTACCGGCGTTTTCACCGCCGCCTATTTCCTCAGTATGAACATCCCGCAGTTAATCAAGATTCTGGTCAGCATTCTCCTAGGGATGGCGCTCATTGTTCTCGGTGCCTATCTGCAACGCCGGTACCAGCAGCAACAGCAGAACAAATCCTGAACTGCTCCCTTTTTCGGGAGGAAGTTATTGGTTGAGAGGATGGACTATATTGTTTTTGGCACCCCACAGGGCTGGATGGGAGTGCTCGGCTCGCCCGCCGGGCTCATCCGCTGCACGTTGCCGCAGTATTCTTCCAACGTCGCCCTCCAGAACCTCGGTGATGATATTAAGAAGGCAAATCGCACCGCTGAGCCTTTTAAGGACTTGATTGCCCGCTTCCAAGCCTACTTTTCCGGCGACAAGGTAGACTTCCCGGATAAGCTTGACCTCTCTCAGGCAACTGAATTTCAGCGAAGCGTATGGGAAACAACTCGGGCTATCCCTTACGGAGCGACCCAGACCTACCACTGGATAGCTTCACGCATTAACAAGCCAGGAGCGGCGCGGGCAGTGGGGCAAGCCCTGGGGCAAAACCCCCTTCCCATCATCGTCCCCTGCCACCGGGTGCTTGCTGCAAATGGTAGACTGGGTGGTTTTACCGGTGGGCTGGATATGAAGCGACTTCTCCTTAAGATAGAAGGCATTGACACCTTCTGAGCTACTTTATGCTGGTCAGTGCCGATTGTCACAGTCTAGCCCGATAGATTCGGCGCCTGGCTTCCGAAGTGCCCCGTAGCTTCAAATTCAAAAAGTCCAGCTCATACTCATTGATTAGCCCCGCATCGCCGAAGCTGAAATAGCAGTTATTGCCGATGATAATGTGGTCCGTAACTTTAATCCGCATGATTTTCCCGGCGTAGACCAGTTCCCGGGTCAAATCACGGTCGCTGGGGCTGGGTTCCGGATTGCCCGAAGGATGATTGTGGACAAAGACCAGCGACACGGCATTATTCTTCAATGCTCCTTCCATAACCTCGCGCGGGTATACCGAGCTACTGTCTACCGTCCCTGGGGAAAGGTCAACGGTATTGATAATCTGGTTCTGGCTGTTAAGATAGACCACGCGGAATACCTCTTTCTTGAGGTCGCGCATGGAATGATAGAGATAATCAAAAATCTCCTGAGAAGATTTTAAGAAGGGCTTGTCCCGAATTTTCTCCTTGAGGAACTCGCGGGCAACCTCCTGCACCAGCTTAATGCCAAAGGCGCTGTGGGGACCGATGCCCTTAATTTGCTGTAGCTCCTCAGGGGAGGCAGAGAGAACACCGCGAAGGGTCTTGAACCGGTTCATGGCTTCCTTTGCCTGCGGTTTGACGTCTTTGCGTGGTGCGCCGAGCGTCAGCAATAGCTCCACAATCTCGTAATCATGAAAGCCAGCCAGCCCTGATTTCAGGAATTTTTCCCGCAGTCTTTTCCGGTGACCCTTGTAGATTTCATCAGGAGGCATCGCTAGTAAGCATAGCAGAGCCTGAAGCGGGTTTCAATTCTTAGGTCAGGCTCTCCACCCTTAACCCCCCCTCCCCCACCAGTCGCGCCAGATGCTGGTGCAGTTCAGGACAATAGCTGGTGCTGGGCAGTCGCAGAGGAGTTACCTTCTCCCCATTGATAATTCTCAGTTTCACCTCATCCCGACCCGGGTAGTCCTTCAGCACAGTTACCAATTTATGGAGAACAGTGGTATCACTTTGCCTATCTTCCGTCTGGGGAAGTGTTAAGGTAAGGCGGCGGGTTGCGCTGGGTGGGGCAATCGCCTTTGCCTCCTCAACTGGCGATTTGAGAGGTGGAGCGACTTCTTCTTCCGGCTGCTGATGGAGGCTGACTTTATCGCATTGAATCTGGACACGGTCTTCTCTTACCCTGACCCTCCCCTCTACCAGCAGGATATTGCCTTCCCGCCACAGGTCAATAGTGGCATCATAGACCCGGGGCCAGACCATAACTTCAATTTGTCCACTCAAATCTTCCAGAGTAGCGCTGATAAATGGCTTGCGGTCGCGCGTGAAAAGGTTATGAACCGCGCCCACCATTCCCGCCACCGAGACCACCTGACCCTCCAGCTCAGCGTCAATCTGTCCGCAGAGCGTCGTCTCCGAACCAAAACTCCCGGCAACCGAGCTAAAGGGATGCTCAGACAGGTAAACACCGGTCAACTCCTTTTCCCAAGAGAGCTTCTCTTTGAGGGCAACTTCCGCCGGCTCAAGCTCCAGCCCTGGCATTGGCACCGGGGTCACCTTCCCCCACAGGTCAAACATGGTTGCCTGCCCGGTCTCGCGCAAGCGCTGTTCCCGCTGGGCTAGCGACATTACCCGGTTGACGTTGTTCAGCAGAGTGCCGCGACCGACACCCAGAGAATCAAACACCCCCCCTTTAATCAGACTTTCAACGACCCGCCGGTTGACGCCACGCAGGTCACAGCGGCGACAGAAATCTTCAATAGACTTGAACACGCCACCTTTATTACGCTCGGCAATAATCGGCTCGATGGCGCTCGGACCGACGTTCTTGATAGCCGCTAAGCCAAAGCGAATGGCGGAACTGCCGTCTTTCTTCTCTATCGCAAAGTTGACCTGACTGTAATTTATCTCCGGCGGCAGAACTGTGATGCCCAGCCGACGGCACTCAGCAATAGCACCGGCAATCTTCTCCAGTTGACCCATTTGGATTGCCAGGAAGGCGGTCATATATTCGGCGGGATAGTTTGCCTTGAGGTAAGCTGTCTGATAGGCGATGAGAGCATAGCTGAAGCTGTGGGCTTTGTTAAAAGCATAACCAGCAAAAGGTTCAATCAGCGCAAAAACTTGCTCTGCCAGCTCCGGGGAAAAGCCATTTTTCTTGGCACCAGCAACGAAATTACGTTTTTCCTTCTTCATAATCTCTGGAATCTTCTTTCCCATAGCCTTACGGAAAATATCCGCCTGCCCCAGACTGTAGCCGGCAAAAGCCCGCACGATGAACAGCACCTGGTCCTGGTAGACAATCACCCCATAAGTCTCTTTGAGAATGCTCTCTAGGGCGGGGTGGGGATAGCGAATAGATTCCTCACCGTGTTTGGCTTTGATGAAGGTGGGAATATTCTCCATCGGACCGGGGCGGTATAAAGCGACCATAGCGGCGATATCGGTGAACGTAGTCGGCTTGAGCTCTTTGATGTAGCGGCGCATCCCTGCCCCTTCAAGCTGGAAGACTCCCGTGGTCTCCCCCGCCGAAAGGAGGGCGAAGGTCTTTTGGTCATCCATCGGGATTTGGTGCAGGTCAATATCAATGCCGTGGTTCTGGCGGATAATTTCTTTGGCTCGTCCCAGAATGGTCAGGTTTGCCAGACCCAGGAAGTCCATTTTAAGCAGACCAATCTGAGCAATATCGCCCATGGCGAACTGGGTCATCACCGATTCCTGTCCATTGACCTTCGTGCCAAGCTGGAGCGGGACATAATTGGTGAGGGGCTCTTTAGAAATGACGACACCAGCAGCGTGTGTGCTGGCGTGGCGCGCGATGCCTTCCACTCGTCGGGCGGAATCAACCAGGTTGCGAACGATGGCATCCTGCTGGTAGATAGTCCGCAGTTCAAGGTTATCTTCCAACGCCCGGTCAAGGGTCATGCCCAGTTGGAAAGGGACGAGTCTAGCAACGCGGTCAACATCGCCATAGGACATACCCAGCGCCCGCCCAACATCCCGGATCGCCGCTCGGGCACCAAGCGTACCGAAGGTGATTATCTGAGCCACGTGGTCTTGACCATATTTCTGGGAGACATAGTTGATGATTTCATCACGGCGCTCATCCTGGAAATCAAGGTCAATATCTGGCATCTCCTTGCGTTCAATATTGAGGAAGCGCTCAAAGACCAGTCCATTGGCAATCGGATCAAGCGAAGTGATACCCAGGCAGTAAAGGACGATGCTTGCCGCAGCACTACCCCTCACTCCAAAGAGAATATTTCGCTTCTTGGCAAAGGAAATAATATCCCAGACAACAAGGAAGTAATTGGCAAACTGGGTTTTCCGTATCACGTCCAGCTCATAGTCCAGTCGCTGTTTTATTTCGGGGGTGGGGCGGGGATAGCAGCGGGGTAGGTTTTCCGAGCAGAGTTCCGCCAGGAATTGGTCAGCCGTCTTGCCTTCGGGTAACTCAATTTCCGGTAGATGGAGACGCCCGAACTCAAGTGTGAGGTTGCACATTTCGGTGATACGTCTTGTATTCTCAACCGCCTCAGGGATGTCAGGATAGAGTGCCGCCATTTCCTGAGGACTTTTGAGGTAGAAGAAGTCCCCGGGCATTTTAAGTCGCCGGTCATCATTGATTGAGGTATTGGTGCCGATGCAGAGGAGGAGGTCGTGCGGGTAGGCATCTTCCTTATTGACGTAATGGACATCGTTGGTCGCGACGAGCGGGATACCAAGCTCCCGGCTCATCTCAACAAACGTCCGGTTGACCAGGTCAAGTTCCGGGGTGGGGTGACGCTGGATTTCAAGATAGAAATCGCCGAAGGTC
>CAZCEF010000047.1:0-8601 GCA_964497695.1 uncultured Dehalococcoidaceae bacterium
TGCCCGGCAATAATCTCCCGCCCGGTCTCTACCTTTATTGGGTCGCCTCTGCCCAGTTCTTCATAGCTGTAAAGCTCGTAGTTTTCCGGGTCTTTGAGGACGCCGTCAGCGTGAATACCCGAGGAATGAGCGAAGGCATTGGCGCCAACACCCGGCTGGTTCAAGGGAATAGCTACATCAAAGGCATATTCGGCAAACTTGGCGATTTTGAATGCTTTAGCCAGGACGATTTTATTGCCGAATTCATACTTCTGGGCAAAGCCTTTGGACTTAAGGACAGCTAGGACAACGGCAATCAGGTCGGCGTTACCGGCTCTTTCCCCGATGCCGTTAATGGTCGTATTGATATAAGCATCCTGTCCACCGTCAATCGCCCCCCTCGCCCCGGCAATGGAGTTAGCGACTGCCATACCAAGGTCGCCATGGCAGTGAAGTTCAATGGGCAAGCCAACTTTTTCGGCGAGGGTTCGGGTGGCTTCGTAGATGGTGAAGGGGTTGTCATAGCCCAGCGTATCACAGTATCTCAATCTAGTGGCACCATGCTCTTTTGCCGCCAGTCCAAATTCTACCAGAAAATCAATATCAGTACGCGAGGCATCTTCAGCGTTGACCCCAACCGATTCGGCACCGTGGTAACGAGCGGCACTGACTGCTTCCGTCATGTCCTTTAGAATGTCTTCCTGCTTCTTTCTCAATTTCCCTTCCAGCATCTGGCGAGAAGTGGAAATGGAGAGGTTTAAATGCTTGATGGCGGGCACCAGCTTAAAGGTGGTCTCAACATCACCGACGATGGCTCTAATCCATCCTCCCAGTCGGATAGGTTTGAGGACGCCCATTTTAGCCAGTTCCAGGTTGGCATTGAGGTAATTGGTCTCATGTTTGGTGGTAGGAAAACCAAACTCAGACTGGAAGACACCCATCTCGTTAAGGTAGACATTGACCATGGTCTTTTCCAGCTTGGACAAGCCAAGTTTGGCGGTCTGGACGCCGTCTCTATTGGTGACATCAATGAGATAAATTTTGGGCATCAAGTTTTCTCCTGGGTTTACGCAATGCGTTCAGGCTGAGACTGCTATATATTAACATGAAATTGCCAATTCGGGCAAGATAGACAGCTCACGCACTATAGGGGCTTCAAATTGACACCCGAACTTACAAGTGATAGATTAGAGATTGGGTGTTGGTTAGCCCCTAAATTAGCATGAATGTTGGCATCTGTAAAATTGACCTCCGCCTCCCCGAAAACCTGACTCTCAAGGGCAAGCGACAGGTCGTGAAGTCAATTACCACCCGCCTGCGTAACAAATTCAATGTCTCCGTGGCTGAGGTTGGTAACCATGACCTCTGGCAGTTGGCGACGATTGGCGTTTGCTTCGTCAGCAATGACCCGCGCTACACCAATGAAGTCCTGTGCAAAGCGGTTGACTTTGTCAATAACAGCCACTTTGATGCTGATATAATTGATTATAATATTGAGATTATTCCGATTTGTTGAAGCGTTTTGATGGACAGCCAGGCCTTCCTCAATTATTTGCGGTCACAGCCTGCTTATGCCGGTCAGATTGCCCACATTGAACACATCGCGTCACGCAATCCTACTTACGGCAAATTAGATACGCCTTTACCTGACGTTCTCCAGGGCTGCCTGAATAAGCACGGGCTAGCGCGTCTCTATACCCACCAGGCTGAGGCAATAAACAAGTTGCGGGCGGGGAAAAATGTGGTGGTGGCGACCTCCGGTGCCAGTGGGAAGACCCTGTGCTATCATATTGCCACCCTGGAGGCAATGCTTGGCGAGAAAAGAAGCCGGGCACTTTACCTCTTTCCCACCAAAGCGCTGGCTCAAGACCAGTTGCGCGCTTTGCGCGAGCTGGCTTGCCCTCACCTGCTCCCGCCGGATGAAATAGTCACCTTTGACGGTGATACGCCGCAGTCGGAGAGAGCGGAAATCAGGAAGCGAGCCAGAATCATCCTGTCAAATCCGGATATGCTCCATATTGGCATCCTGCCTAATCACCAGTACTGGTCGCGGTTGCTCACTCACCTGCGCTATGTCATTATTGACGAAGCCCACGCCTACCGCGGCGTCTTTGGGTCGCATGTCTCCGGTGTAATGCGCCGACTGCGCCGACTGTGCGAGTTTTACGGCGCCAAGCCCCAGTTTTTCGGCTCTTCAGCGACGATTGCCAATCCCGGCGAGCATTCGGAAAAGCTGGTCGGGTTGCCTTTTGCGGTGGTGGACAATGACGGTTCGCCGCACGGCAAAAAAGAATTTGTCTTCTGGAATCCCCCAATCATTGATAAAGCTAAGAGTGTCCGCCGCAGTGCCAATAGTGAAGCCACTCACCTGTTTACCGAACTGGTCAACCAGGACGTCCGCACCCTGACCTTTGCCCGCACTCGCCGCCTCACTGAGCTTATTTACATCTACTCCAGGCACCGACTGGAAGAGATGGACTCAGATAAGCCGGAGATGATTAAGCCCTATCGGGCGGGTTATCTCCCTGAGGAGCGACGTAAAATTGAGAAGGACTTGTTTGGCGGCAGGCTGCTGGGAGTAGTGGCTACCAATGCTCTGGAGCTGGGTATTGATATTGGTGATTTGGATGCCACGGTGCTATCCGGTTATCCCGGCAGTATCGCCAGCACCTGGCAGCAGGCGGGCAGAAGCGGGAGGAGTCGGGAGGAATCGCTCAGCTTTCTCATCGGGCTGGATGGTCCCCTTGACCAGTATTTGATGCGCCACCCGGAGTCCTTTTTCCAGAAGCAATTTGAAAATGCTCTGGTCAATCCCGCCAACCTCTATATTTTACGGGCTCATTTGCTCTGTTCCGCCTGGGAAATGCCCTTAAGCGCTGCCGACGAAAGACTATTCGGTCCCGCGATGAACCAGGAAATCAAGGTGCTGGCAGAGCAGGGTTTGTTGAAAGAGCGCAACCGGCGATGGTATCTATCCCCTGCGGTTACCTACCCGGCGCAGGCAGTCAATATCCGCTCGGCGTCAAGCGTGAACTACGCCGTGGTTGATACTGCCACCGGCTCATTGATGGAAACCGTGGAGGCTTCGGTCGCTTTCTTCCAGATACACCCCGGGGCTATTTACCTCCATCAGGGCGAGTCCTACCTGATAACCGACCTTGACCTGAGGAGCCACACTGCCTTCGCCAAGCCGGTTGAGGTCAATTATTATACCCAGACCAAAGAACTGACGGATATCCACATATTGAACGTGCTACAACAGAAGACTTTTGGCGAGGTGGCGATATGTCTGGGTGAGGTGGAGGTGACGACCACTGTTGTTGGCTTCAAGAAGAAAGCCCAGTTCACTGAGGAAGTGATTGGCGAAGAGCCGCTTGATTTGCCGCCCCAGACTTTTCCGACAATTGCGCTGTGGTTTGATTTGCCTGCCAGGGTCATACCGAAACTGGTTGAGGCGGAACTGGATTTGGCGGGTGGTCTGCATGCCACCGAACACGCCGCAATTGGCATCTTGCCCCTCTTCGCCCTCTGCGATCGCAACGATATTGGTGGCGTTTCCACTCCTCTCCACCCCGATACCGGGAAAGCTCAGATATTTATTTATGATGCCTACCCCGGCGGCATTGGCATTGCTGAGAAGGGCTTTGCTATAATAAGAGAGCTCTGGCAAGCAACGCTGAAAGCGATTAGCGAGTGTCCTTGTCAGGAAGGTTGCCCGAGCTGTATTCAGTCGCCCAAGTGCGGCAATAACAATAAACCCCTAGATAAGAAGGCAGCGCAACTGGTGCTGGAAGGGCTACTGTTAAAGGCGGGGGAGCCAGTTTTAAAGGAAAGCGAGTCATAGCAAAGGAACTAATTGCCAATTAAGAGGCACCCTATTCTATGGGAGAGTCTGGGCAAGAGAGGGGGCGAAGCCCCCTCTCTAAAAATTCCTCCCCCTCTCTTGGAAAGAGAGGGGGTTAGGGGGTGAGGATATAAATAACTTCATTAAGCAGGCGCTGCAGAGAAGCCGTGCTACCTATAAGCGAGCCATGCAGTTATTTGACCGACTGACCCTGGATGACACCGTCTGGGCAGAGTTGGAAGAGTCACTCATTCTGGCTGATGTTGGCGTCGGTACTACCGAAAAGTTAATCGCGAGGGTAAAAGAGCGCATGGCAAAAGAGAATATTGGAGATAGTTCGTCGGTGCGCTCTCTGTTACAGTCGGAAATGGTCAATATCCTGAATATCCCGCCTAAAGTGCCCACTAGCTCTCATTTGCCCGCAGTCAGGCTGGTGGTTGGTGTTAACGGCGGTGGCAAAACGACCTCCATTGCCAAGCTGGCTTACCTCCTGAAAAAAAAGGGTAAGAAGGTAATTCTGGTGGCAGCCGATACCTTTCGTGCTGCGGCGATTGACCAACTAAAAAAGTGGGCGGACAGGGTGGGGGTTGATGTTATTGCCCATCAGCCGGGAGCGGACCCCGGCGCCGTGGTCTTTGACGCCCTGTCGGCAGCAAAAAGTCGTGGTGCTGATGAGGTTATTATTGATACCGCCGGTCGCCTTCACACCAAATTCAATCTGATGGAAGAACTGAAGAAGATAAAGCGTGTCGCCGCTAAATTTGATGCCACCGCCCCTCAGGAGGTAATATTGGTGCTTGATGCCACCACCGGTCAAAACGGCTTGACTCAGGCGAGGTATTTTACTGAGGCAGTCGGGGTGACTGGTATCTTTCTGGCGAAACTTGATAGCACGGCAAAGGGCGGCATTGTCCTGGCGATTTGTGATGAACTGAAAATTCCAATACAGTACATCGGGGTAGGGGAGAAACTGGAAGATATGGCGCCTTTTGATGCTCAGAGCTTTGTTGACGCGCTCTGTTCCTGAGGTGAGGCAGAATGATTACAATTAACGTCAGCCCGATAGCCTTTAGCATCGGTGCCATTGCGGTCCGGTGGTATGGCATCTTTGTTGCCCTTGGGGTGATGACTGTGGTGGGATGGACTGTCTGGCAGGTGAAAAAAGGAGCTAAAGTCTCCTACGATACTGTTTTCACGGCGGCACTGGTGGGCATTCCTTCCGGCGTTATATTCTCCCGATTGCTCCACGTCATTGACCAGTGGGAGTATTTCAGCCAGCACCCGGGTGAGATAATTGGTGGGGAGGGGTTGACCATCTGGGGAGCGGTGCTGGGGGCAGCCCTTGGTGTCTGGATTTACAGCCGCTTCGGCAAGGTCAAGTATGGCTACCTCGCTGATGTCGTGGCGCCAAGTATTATCCTCGGTCAGGCGGTGGGGAGGGTGGGTTGCCTGTTTAATGGCTGCTGTTATGGCGAAGAGACGGCGGTACCGTGGGGCATTGTCTATACTAATCCAGAGAGTCTTTGTCCCGTTGGCATTCCCGTCCAGCCGACGCAGGCCTATGAAATCATCTGGAATTTAATTGTTTTTGGTATCCTGTTTAAACTGAGAGGTAAGCTCAGACCGGATGGCTCGCTGTTTATTGTCTATCTTGGTCTCTACTCAGCCTGGCGACTCGGTGCCGATTTTCTGCGCGGCGGCGACCCGTTTCTGTTTGGCTTACATCAAGCGCAAGTGATTGCCATAGTCATTCTAGCCATCGCCATCCCGTGGCTGGTTTTCCGCACCCGATGGAGGGGGTCGGAGGCTGACGCTCTTGAGCCTTAAACTCCCCCGGGTGTACTACGGGTGGTGGATTGTCGGCGCTTGTTTCTTAATTGGACTATATACCGGTGGGGCTATCTTCTACGCCTTCACTGCCGTCTTTGAGCCTATCGCCAATGAGTTTGGCTGGAGCTATGCTCAGATTTCATTGGCGGCTTCACTGCGCGGGTTGGAGTTAGGTCTTCTTGCCCCGGTAGTTGGCTCACTTGTTGACCGCTGGGGACCGAGAAGAATAATTTTCGGCAGTATGGTCATTGCCAGTGTGGGTTTAATTGTTCTGAGTCTGACCAACTCGCTTCTCATGTACTATGGCGCCTTTATTTTGATTGCGGTAGGTATGAGCGGCGGCGGTTCAACCGTAACAATTACGACAGTTGCTAACTGGTTCCGCAGGAAGGTCGGTATCGCTGCGGGCATCATGATTTGTGGTTACGGCTCTAGTGGTATCCTGATACCCTTAGTGGTCAAGCTCATTGATGTCTGCGGTTGGCGGTGGGCAATGGCTATCCTCGCCATAGGTATGATTGTCATTTGTTTACCATTATCACTCTTGATCCGGCACAAGCCAGAGAAGTACGGACTCCTACCTGATGGTGATAAGGCTGGTCCCGGTGAACTCGCAACTGTTTCACTCGCCACGAACAATAATGAAATCAATATCAGTGCTCGCCAGGCTCTCCGGAGCCGGACTTTCTGGTACCTTGCCTTGGGATTGATGCCTTATTTAATGGCGATTTATTCCGTGAGCACCCATGTTATGCCTTATTTAAGTAGCATTGGATTGATGAGGACGTCTTCCAGCTTAGTAGCCACCGCTATCCCGCTCGTGAGTTTAGCGGGACGTTTCGGTTTTGGCTGGCTAGGGGACAGGTTGAATAAGAAGAGACTGGTGATTGCTAGTTTGGTTATGACGGCTTTTGGTCTAGCCGCCTTTGAGTTTGCCGGGGTTGCTGGCACTTGGCTACTGGTTCTGTTTCTGCTCCTTTTTGGGATTGGTTATGGGGGCGCTGCGGCGATGCTGGCGGTTTTGTCCCGCTACTACTTTGGCCGCAGTAGCTTTGGCACTATCCTGGGTTTTATGCAGGGTGTTATGATATTCGGGAGCATCGGAACGCCTACGGTAACTGGCTGGGTGTTTGATACTTGGGGTAGCTATCGTAACGTGTGGTTGGTTTTCGGGATGATTGCCATTGCCGGCGCCATCTTGCTGGTAACTATTCCTCCCATGTCCGCCAAAACTAAAGAAAGAGAAGCAGGCAGGACATCCTCATAGGCTAGAATATTCTGACTAGGGCTATCACTCCCTGAAAATCAGTGAGAGACATTGTATACAATAGCATGCCGAAACAGTTGACATCTGTTATGTTTGATTGTATACTGAGGGCAGCGAAAGCTGAATTTGTTCAGAAATTGGATACAATTTAGGTGGGTATTTCGGTGGTAAGCCGGGTTAAAAAAAGAACAGTACCCATTCGCAAGAGGGTCTATGAAAACCTCAAGTCGGCTATCCTTTCCGGTCTGTTTGACCCGGAGGAAAGGCTTACGGAAGAGCACCTGGCGGAGAGACTGGGAGTCAGCCGCACGCCGGTCCGGGAGGCACTATATAAACTAGAATCAGAAGGGTTAATTCACCCTCTGGCGACCAGGGGCTTTATTGTTGGGGGTGGCTCAAGGGAGGAAATGGTGGAGCTCTTTGAAATTCGGGCTGCCCTGGAAGGGTACACCTTGAGAATCATCTCCGAAAAAATCACCGAAGAAGCACTACGAAAACTGGGTAGTTTTATTGAGAAGGCGGAAGCCGCCCTGAAGGTGCACCGATTGGATGAAGTGTTTAAGTGGAACACCCGATTTCACGACACTCTTCATGAGCTGGTCTCGGATAGAGTGCGTCTCTATCGCATGATAGTTGACATAAGAAAGCAGGTGCTACGCTATCGTAAAGAAACCCTGCAATCGCCGGAAGGAGCGCAGCGAACTCTTGACGGTCATCGGAAGATATTGTTAGCTCTGCGTCTGAAAGACCCTGATTTATGTGAGAGAACGATGCGGGAGCATATCAAGCTGGCTGAAGAGGATGCCTTACAAGCCTTGGCGAGACAACGTCAGGAGTAAAGGAGGTCCGGTTGTGGAAAAACACATTGCGGTGAAGATGGAAAAATGCACTGGTTGCAAGTTGTGCGAACTGGCTTGTTCGGCGGTGAAGACTGGTGTTTTCAATCCCAGACTCTCCCGGATAAAAGTCTGTCTGGTCGGTATTCCTGAAATCCCGGTGCCGGTGCTCCTTGATAGTTGCGACTACTGCTTTGGTAATGCGGTCTGCGTCCAGTTTTGCCTGCCTAAAGCAATTGAGTGGCAGGAGATGGAGACTAAACCTTCCCATCCCAAAGTTTCAGAGGCAAAGCGGATTGCGGAAGAATGGCTAAAATCAGTGTGCCAGTAGGTAAATAGATATGGCTAAGGTGAGGGTAAAGTCTTTTTCGGTTATTCGCGATGTCCTGGGCTCAGATGTCATTGAGATTAATGCTGATAGTCCGGAGACGGTGGGCGGGGTTTTCTTGGCGCTGAGGCAACGCTATGGACAACCCTTTAAAGACCTGATATGGGACCCGGATACCGGAGAAATGGCGCCTTTCCTTCTGGTGCTAAACGGCACTTTGATTCGTTCCTCGGTAGATATGGATAAGGACGTCAAAGACGGCGACGAAATAGCGATTATCTTCCCGGTCGGAGGGGGTTAACCATGGTAAGCCGCTTCAAATATGGTGGTTATATCGGTCAGCTGGTAAGGGTTAATCTGAATAACAGAGGTATTAGTAAAGAGCCGTTGCGGGAGGACTGGGCTGGGGATTTTGTGGGGGGAGCCGGGTTAGCCGCCAGAATGTTGTATCAGGAATTGCCTCCCAGAATTGACCCGCTTGGTCCGGAGAATAAACTGGTCTTCATGACCGGACCAC
>CAZCEF010000048.1:0-3234 GCA_964497695.1 uncultured Dehalococcoidaceae bacterium
TGACGCTGATTGCTCAATATGATGTAAACCAGGTACTCGTTTGCATCGGGGAGCAGCTGGTTGGTATCTTAAGTCGCGCCGATATTATCCGACACCTTCAGTTCGCTCAGGAACTGGGCCTGAGACGTAAAGCCTAGACGGGCTGGGTTTCAAAATAGTTCTGAGTTCGCCAGCGCACGCGCCTTGCGTAGACCAGCTTGGTCCTAGTGAACGGAATACCACCCTTATTTTGATTTCGGTGACTGGTTATTTTTCGACTGGCGAGCCCTGTTTCAGCAGTGCCCCGAAGGCTTCAAACCATTTAAGCTTGATTTCATCTGACCAGGCGGGGTCAAAAGTTGGGAATTTGGACAGTACCAGCTGTTCCCAGGACAAAAGTTGGTCTGGAATTTCCTCCGAGCTTTTTGGCACGATGGCATTCCGACTTGTCCTGAGCAGCGTTTTCTTGGCACTTCTGGTAGTAATTCCAGTACGCGGACTCTTTAGTCGTTTGGTGATGAAGGGGGAGAGGTTGATGCCGGCGTCCCCGGCGAGCATGATGAAGAACTTAATGCATTTACGGCTAACGTCCCCACTGAGGTCAAAGTTATTGTGGAAAATCTCCTCTAATTGGGAGTAGGTGGCGTTCTGCGGGTCCAAGCCAGCTTTCATTAATGGGGCAAAAGCCTCATAGGTCATCTGCCGGAGTAATTCTGTCTTTTGCGGACCGCGCGCCGCCACGAGCATTCTAAGCCGGTTGGCTGGTACACCGTTAGCATCCGCCAAGTTCAGAAAGCGCAGTGCCGAGGTGAGCTGGGTTCCGGTAGTTCCCGAGAGGCGGTCGCCCCAGTAACTGCGGTCAATGCGGGCGGGGATGCCACTGAGTTGCAGGCTGTCAAGGAAATTGTGGAAGGTACGGTAAGAGACATAAGGGGGAAGGCGCTTTTTTTCTTTGTCCAAAACCATAGTGCCGCCTCAATCAGTTTAATTATATGTTAGGAAAAGCGGAATTTCAATGGGGATTTTGGCACAAATGGGAGGATTGGGCGGAATTTTTCAGGACAAGGATGGACAATAATTGACAGGTGCTTCTGGCACGTATTAATTTAATCCCATAAAAACCAAAAATTTTAGTAAAAATGAAAGGAGGAGGCAGTAAAAATGGGACTTGCAATTGAGTATCAGAAGCTGATGACGGAGATTGTCTACATTAATTTACCTGGTCCCGCTGAACCGACCCCGGGAATGAGCGGAAGTGAGCTGCTTCATGGTTTTCTCGCCGAGCTACATGACTCGCCAAACCCAGAGGTCAAAAATTACGTCAGTCTCCTGAGCAGCAAGTGGAACGTGCACTACCGGGAACAAAAGTAGCTGATGAATATTAATTAATGAAGTTAATCAGCTGAGGAGGACAAAAACTTATGAGGAAAAATAGAATTGCCGCTATTGATGTTGGAACCACCAAGGTTTGCACCATCATGGCGGACACTGATATCAACGGTGGCTGGCCCCGCATCCTCGGCGTTGGTGTTGCCTCGTCCCAGGGGCTCCAAAAGGGGTTGGTGGTTAATATTGAAGAAGCCAAGGAGTCAATTCGGGAGGCGGTGAGGAAAGCCGAAAGGAGTGCTGGCTACCGACTTGAATCAGCCTATGTGGGTATCACTGGCAGACATATTAATTCGGTAAATAACCGAGGCGTTATTTCTATTAGTCGTAATGACCGGATGGTACGTCCGGATGATTTGAGGCGTGTCCTGGATATCGCCCGAAGTATCAGGGTGCCCAGCGACCAGAAACTGCTCCACGTTATCCCCCGCAGTTATATGGTTGACGGGCAGGAGGGCATCAAGAACCCGGTCGGGATGCATGGCTTCAGGCTGGATGTTGAGGCGCACATCGTTACCGCTGCGGTAACCTCTATCCAGAATTTAACTAAGTGCATCCGCGGTCTGGGCATTGAAATTGATGACCTGGTTCTGGAGTCCCTGGCGAGCGGAGAAGCTGTCCTGTCGGAGGAAGAAAAGCAGGCAGGCGTCCTGCTGGCGGATATTGGTGGCGGCACCACCGATATTTGTGTGATTAAGGATGATACTATTCATCATACCTCAATCCTGCCGGTAGCCGGGTATCAGGTTACACGGGACATCTCCATCGGCCTGGGGCTCTCTTTTGAACTAGCTGAGGAGATGAAGAAGCGATATGGTAATGTCCTACCCTATGAAGAGGGTGAGGAAGGGGAAGAAAGGACTGTGACCGCTGATGGGCATAGCGTCTCCTATCATGACCTTTCTGAGATAATCCGAATCCGAATGGAGGAGCTTGTCCGGCTGATTGTCCTGGAGCTACCGCATGGCGATTATACCAAACTGGTGCCGGCAGGAATGGTACTCACCGGAGGTTGTGCCAATCTTCCTGGTCTGGCGGAGCTGACACAGGAAATAACTGGGCTCCCGGCAAGAGTTGGCGTACCGGCTAATCTGTATGGTGTCTCAGATTCTCTGCGCGACCCAGCCTACGCTACTACAGTGGGTCTGCTGCTCTGGAAGTTTAAGAACCAGACTAGCCAGAACTACCAGCTGAAGAGAGGTGGTTTTTGGAGTTTCCTTGCCTGGCTTTTCGGTGGCAGAAAGTAACAACAAAGTGATGTCATAAGAGGTTATAAAAGGAGGAAAAAATGTCAAGACAGAGTTATGTTCCCAGTCCGGCGCGAATCAAAGTTGTTGGCTGTGGCGGTGCCGGCTGTAATGCAGTTACCCGAATGGTCCGCGAGCAAATTCGCGGGGTGGAATTTATCGCCATGAATACTGATGCTCAGCATCTGGCAATTACGGAAGCCGCTGTGCGTATTCAGATTGGCGAACGTTGCACCCGAGGCCTCGGTGCTGGTGGCGACCATGTCATCGGTCGGAAAGCAGCTGAAGAAAGTCGCGACGAACTTAAGCAGGTTATTACTGGTGCTGACATGGTCTTCGTTACCGCCGGTATGGGTGGTGGCACTGGAACGGGGGCGGCGCCGATAGTCGCTGAGCTGGCCAAAGGGTCCGGTGCCCTGACCATTGGCGTGGTTACCAGACCCTTTACCTTTGAAGGCACTCATCGTGCCCAGGTTGCGGAAGATGGTATCCTTGCCCTGATGGATAAAGTTGATACCCTGATAATCATTCCCAATGACCGCCTGCTGGAGCTCTGCGACCAGAAGACCGGCGTTGACAGCGCCTTCAAGTTCGCTGACCAAGTACTTCATCACGGCGTGCA
>CAZCEF010000048.1:3334-5295 GCA_964497695.1 uncultured Dehalococcoidaceae bacterium
TTTGAAGTCAATGAAGCGGCTGAGGTAATCCGGCAGGCAGTTGACCCTGAGGCAAATGTCATCTTTGGCGTCGTCTTGGACAACAATCTGGGTAATCAGCTTCGCCTGACCCTGATTGCCACCGGCTTTGCCACCAAGAATACGCTCATCGGCACTTCAGCTCGCGAGAAGGAAATGAGCCGGGTTCTTCGCAACTTAAGAAGCGATGAACTTGACGTTCCCTCCTTTATGCGGCTGCGCCATGCTTTCCCAGCGCCGAGGCGACCGACAACTCCCATACGTAACTAATCATTCGGTCCCTTAAAATATAGGAGTGGCGGGGTTTGGGTTGGGTCCCCGCCACTCCCCTTAAGATGGAGGTACTAACTGAGCTTGCTCGGATATGACAAAACCGACTCTTAGTTCTCTATTACCAAAATAATCTAGACTAGTCTCGTTGCCAGTCCCGGCAAGCTCGTTTTAATATACATCTACCCTCCTCCTCTCCCTCCCCGTAACAGGGGAGGGAGACTTATTTGGGGAAGGTTTTATTTTAACTGCCGGCGGAGAGCTTATCGCCGGCTTCTTTGGGCGTAATTCTTCCGGCAGAGACAATCATCTTTATCGCGTCGTCAACTGATATCCTCGTGCGGACAACCTCTTCCTCTTTCATTAGTTGGAGAAAACCGGTTGCTGGGTTGGGGGCGGTGGGGATGAGGATACTAAGCAGCCTTTCACCTGAGCTACTGGTCACCTCATTGGTAATGAAACCGATTGCCATCATCCCCTTCCGGGGAAACTCCACCAGCACCACCTGCATAAAGCCGGTCTTGCTCGGTTCAGAAAAGCTTTCTAGGATTTGTTTGATGCCGGTATAGAGCGGGCGGACGACAGGAACTTTCCTCAGAAGTGATTCGCCATAGTGAACCAGCTTTTTCCCGATGAAGTTATTGGTGATGACGCCGGTGAGGTAAATCAGGAGTATCGTCGCCACAAAACCGACGCCCGGGATTGTCCGCTCCCAGATGGCTCTGATTATTGGCTGAAGGACATTGTCTATTGTGGAGAAAATCCAGACCAGTATCAGAATGGTGGCACCCAGGGGCAGGATAACAAGCAGTCCCTCAACGAACTGGTTTCTCAGTGTCCTGCCAAGCTGATGTTTCCGAGTTTCTGTCATACCTGCCTCCTCACCTTTCAGGGCGATATAAAGCTGGATATAATCACCGCTAAATCGGCAATATCTTTCTGATTCACGAACTCATCTTTGCCGTGGATATTGCTCTCGGGTCTAATTACACCGGTGCCGAAGTGCTTGGCTTTCCATTCCAGGCTAGCAATGGGACCGAAGTCTCCCGACCCCATTTCCCCGTATTTACCAGTTGTTCCAGTCACGTTCTTGATTATCTCCGCTAGCTCATCAACAATAGGGTCTTCTACTGGGGGAACGGTGGGGATACGGAATATTTTCGTGATTTCCCACTTGACACCGGCGACTGATGAGAGCGCCTGCATTAATTCTTTCTCGGCGTTAGCGACGTTTTCTTCGGGAATGAGGCGGCGGTCTATGGAGATAAGGCACTCATCAGGCACAACGTTAACTTTAATGCCGCCGTGAACCATATTGATGTTCAAGCGCGCCTCCATCTTGGTCAACCCAGTGGAAGGTTCAGCGTTCACCTTGGATTTTCTCTGGACGACCTCTTCCTTGAGGCGTGTCAGGGCATTAATCAAAAGGTTGGCTTTTTCCACCGCATTTTCCCCCAGATGGGACATTGCCGAGTGAACCGATTTGCCCTTTATTTTGATATCCATCTGGATGGCGCCGAGGTCGGCGATGGCAACATAGCCAAAGCTGGAATCAAGGTCAAAGAAATAACTTCCCGCTAGAGGCTCAAGGAAACGCCCCAGGTAGCGTATCTGGTCGGCTTGCCCAATTTCTTCATCGGTGGTTATCATCACGGAGGTATCATATTTTAGGG